>CAMNCZ010000044.1 GCA_946534775.1 uncultured Eubacteriaceae bacterium | reverse complement strand
GGCGGTTTTCGGCCGTAAATTCATCGCGGGCTTGTTTATATTCAAGCTCGCGGTTCAACAAAAATCGCATAAGCATTTGCAGGCATTTCTGTTTCTCGGTTTCCAAGCCGTCTTTATCCTTTTCTTCCGCTTCTTTTTGTTCGGCTAATTTAAGCGCTGCAGAAAAAGCAGCTATTTTTCTGTCGTGGTAATTTTCGCCTTCGTTTAAGGTGATGTTGCGCTCGTTCATAAAATGCCCTCCTTTAATAATTTGATTGTATTTGTATTTGGAAAATTACAGAAGATAAAAAACCGACCCGATCTGTATAAAAACTGTATAGCAGAGAAGAATCATAACACAAAATAAATAAACAAAATTTTTTGCTGAAATTTGTTCAATTTTGTCAAATCGTTGTGTTTACAAATTTTATAGTAAACGACAAAAGTCTTTGGACTTTGGGCGTTTACTTGCGCCGACTAGTCATCACTTCGTTCGATGACGTCGTTTACTGCGAGCCGCAAAGCGGCTTTATTCCTTGTACGCAGTCGTGTGCATGCCCCGCAGGGTTATAGTAAAGGACATTTTTAAATGTCGTTTACTATAAGCGCAATGTTGTTTGATATACATAAATTCTTTTTTATTGTATTTGACAAGAAAGTATGTTATACTGTTTTTGGCAGAGTTGAATTTACATATAAAAATTCAAAATTTGATATAAGCAATATAATAGGAGGAAAAAATGGATTACAAGCAAAAAGCAATGGAAATGCACGCGCAGTGGGCGGGCAAAATAGAAGTGGTTTCAAGGGCAAAGGTCGAAAATACGGATGATTTGTCTATAGCATACACCCCGGGTGTGGCCGAGCCTTGTCTTGCAATAAAGAAAAACCCGGAGTTACAGTATACTTTGACCAGACGTCACAATATGGTGGCGGTCATCACCGACGGCAGTGCGGTTTTGGGACTTGGTGATATCGGCCCCGAGGCAGGTATGCCCGTTATGGAGGGTAAATGCGTACTTTTCAAGGAGTTTGGCAATGTAGATGCTTTCCCGCTTTGTGTGCGTACAAAAGACCCCGACGAATTTGTCAAGGCCGTTTCGCTTATTGCGGGAAGTTTCGGCGGCATCAATCTTGAAGATATATCCGCACCGAGATGTTTTGAGATAGAAAGAAAATTGAAAGAAGTATGTGATATTCCTGTTTTCCACGATGACCAGCACGGTACGGCGGTCGTTGTGCTTTCGGGTATCAGAAACGCGCTTAAACTGACGGGTAAAAAGCCCGAGGACTGCGTTGTTGCAATGTCGGGTGCGGGCGCTGCGGGTACGGCTATCTGCAAGCTGCTTTTAAAGGCGGGTTTCAAGGATATCACAATGCGCGATATAAACGGCGTTATCAACCGCAATAAAACCTATCGCGACCCCTCGCTTACGGAGCTTGCCAACATCACAAACCCCAATTTAAAAGACGGTTCGCTTGCGGATATCGTTAAGGGTGCTGATATCTTTATCGGCGTTTCGGCTCCGGGTCTTTTAACAAAAGAAATGATACAGACTATGAACAAAGATGCGATAATTTTTGCAATGGCAAACCCCGTACCCGAGGTTATGCCCGAAATTGCAATGGAAGCGGGCGCAAAAGTAATTGCGACGGGCCGCAGCGATTATCCCAACCAGATAAATAACGTACTTGCGTTCCCCGGCATCTTCCGCGGTGCGCTTGATGTGCGCGCGAGCGATATCAACGACGAGATGAAGCTTGCGGCGGCAGATGCGATATCAAACCTTGTGACCGAAGAGGACCTTAAAAACGGCATTATTATCCCGTCGGCGTTTAACAAGGGCGTTGTAGAGCAGATCGCAAAAGCTGTTTCCGATGCTGCAAGAAGAACTGGCGTTGCAAGAAAATAAAAGATTTTGGCTGTTTTGCCATAATCAATGCTCTTAATGTCCGTACAACAGGACAATAAAACAAAAATCGAATAAAATTTCGGTTTTCCTATTGATTTTTTCTGATTTATACTATATAATAATTTTTGTAAATTAAAGGCGGGTATAAGATGGATACTTACAAAAGCGTTGAATATATCGTAAATATGCTTACACAAATGGGTTTTATGCTGTCGGTGGCGGAAAGCTGCACGGGCGGGATGGTGTCGTCTGCTTTGGTGGACTATCCGGGCGCCTCAAATGTTTTCAGTGACGGCATAGTTACCTACTCAAACGAGTCCAAGATGAAATTTTTGGGCGTTAAAAGCGAAACGCTTGAAAAATACAGCGCCGTAAGTTTTAAAACGGCGGAGGAGATGTGTAAAGGTGTCGCTTTAAGAAGCAACACCGATATTGCGCTTAGCACAACGGGCTATGCGGGCCCCGGCGGCGGCACCGAAGAGGACCCCGCGGGCACGGTATACATCGGTATTTACATAAAAGGCGAAGTATTCACAAGGCGTTTAAGTTTAAGCGGCACCCGTAACGAAGTGAGAAAAAAAGCTACAGAGATCTTGCTTGAAGAGTTATGTAACAGATTAAAGGAGAAACAGGAAAATGGCAAAAACTAAAGCAACCGAAACAACAACGGAAATTGAAGAGATAGATGCAGCAAAGGCCGAAAAACTGGAGGCTATGAAAGGTGCCGTTACCAGAATTGAAAAGGATTTTGGCAAAGGCTCAATTATGAAACTGGGTGAAAACCTCAAAAACACAGGGGTTGAAACTGTTTCTTCGGGCGCGCTTTCGCTTGACCTTGCTTTGGGCGTAGGCGGCATACCCAAGGGCAGGATAATCGAGATATACGGACCCGAAAGCAGCGGTAAAACAACGGTAGCTCTGCATATTGTGGCAGAGGTTCAAAAAGCGGGCGGCATTGCGGGCTTTATCGATGCGGAACACGCGCTCGACCCCGTATATGCGCAAAATTTGGGTGTTGATATAAACGAATTATATGTTTCGCAGCCCGATGACGGCGAGCAGGCGCTTGAAATTGCGGAAACACTTGTACGCAGCGGCGCTGTTGATGTAATAATAGTGGACTCCGTTGCGGCGCTTGTACCCAAGGCCGAAATTGAGGGCGAAATGGGTGATGCACATGTAGGTCTTCAGGCACGTCTTATGAGTCAGGCTCTCAGAAAACTTACATCCGTTACGGCAAAAAGCAAATGTATAGTTGTGTTTATCAACCAGCTTAGAGAAAAAATCGGCGTTATGTTTGGCAATCCCGAAACAACAACAGGCGGTAAAGCGCTTAAATTCTATGCTTCCGTAAGAATGGATATCCGCAAGGGCGACCCCATAAAAGACGGCACAGAGATAATAGGCAACAGAACAAAGGTCAAAATAGTTAAAAACAAGGTGGCTCCTCCCTTTAAAAAGACCGAGTTTGACATCATTTACGGTCAGGGTATAAGTCACGAAGGTGATGTACTCGATATTGCCGCCGAAATGGACATTGTGCAAAAAGGCGGTGCATGGTACAGCTACAACGGCGAAAGACTGGGTCAGGGCCGCGAAAACGCAAAGAAATTTTTGCGCGAAAACCCCGATATCCTGCTTGAAGTGGAAAACAAGGTAAGGATCGCAAACGGTCTCGCACCCCTTGGAAATGCCGAAGCAAAAGAAGCCTTGAAAACAGAAGAACAGCCTACAGAAGAATAAAAAATAATAGGGAAACACTGATTTAAGGTCGAAAAAATAAAATTTACAAAAATTATGGTCGCTCACATTCGCCTAAAACCGCTTTTCAAGCGGTTTATACGGCTGGTTCGCTATAATTTTTGCCGCTAAAGCTAAATTTTATTTTTCCTTTTTGAATTAATCAGTGTTTCTATAGTTTTACGCGCGCAGATTATCGCAAAACGCTACGATAATTTTCGCGCGTTTTTTGTTTGGCAGGATACGGTAATTATTTTTTTGTGCGCGATTTTCGTCTGATAGCAAGCGGAGAACAATTTTTAATATTATTGTAATAAAAATTCCTTAATTTATATGTTATAATGTTATAAAACTTACCAATAATAATAAAGGGGTCTATATATGAATATTAAAAAATTGGGCTATATTGCGGCCTTTGCCTGCACTGCGGCTGTTTTTACGGGCAGTTTCGGTGTAAGTGCGATGGCCAAAAGTTCTTCCGCCGCCAAACGGGCTGCGGCAAAAACAACGGAGAAAGTAACCGAAGAAGCAAGTGAGGAAACAACGCAGGTCACTACAAAGGCTTCCAAATCTTCGTCCAAAACCAAGGCGGGTTCTACGGGCAAGTCAAAATCAGGTTCAAGCAGTTCTGCTGTCTCCAAAAAGGAAGAGACCGAAACGACCACCAAAGAGAAAAAGCAGGAAACAACGACGATTGAGGAAACTACAGAAACTACGACACAGGCCGTTCCCGTTGATGCAAACGGTGTGCCGCTGACAGGTATGGAGCTTATTTTACACAACATCAAGGCAGGAACACCAAAGGACAAGTGGGCCGAAAAATACACGGCCGACTGGCAGGAAGAAGTTGTGGAAAACAACGATTACGCGCTTAAACAGCGCAATGTAAAGTTTGAAAACGGCGATATATTTTATATGCACCGCTACAATTTCAAGAAAAATGCCGAAACACCGCTTGTTACAGGCCTTAGTATACCGGGCAGCAAAATAGAGATACGCTATCTTGATGCAAACAATAACTGGTATATGTCGTCAAATATCGAAAACACGGCGTATGAAACTATGTTTATAGATACCGACAAGGCATCGTTGATTATCGGTGTTCCCGCGGTCTATATGAACGATACCACCGCAACTACGCTTGTGCGCGTTCCCGAGCAGGAGAAAAAAATAGTCATCACCAAAGAGGACGGCGGCTACAGACTGACTTATGAATTTCCGCGCAATATGCAGGTAATGGGCGAAATTTGGGTACTCCGTTCAAACTACAAACTTGCGGACTGGACAAATGCAAAACATTTTGAGGCACTTAAACAGGATCTCAGCAAGCAAAGACGTTTCTGCTGGGACGGCTACTACTTCCCCATACCGACAAATTACAAGCCCTTTGCGGAAAATATGCTCTACAGACATCCGTCTAACTATGTCGGAGCAAGCTTTGTTAAAAACGCAAATTTCCTCGCCGCCAAAGAACTTGGCTATGTAATGACAAAAATTTGTATGAAAAATCAGAACGCCCAGGGCTATTGGCAGACGGGCCCGCAGTCAGAGTGGCTTATGAGTGATTTCAATATTGACGCAGGCTTTTACGATACCCGTTTTAATACGGACTTTGCCGAAAACTTGCTGAATGCATACAAAACCTACAATGATGATGAATTTCTCGATGCACTTATCCGCTACGGCGAATTTTTCAAGAGTCACGCAGCGGAACACAGCTATATAACGCAAAACGGCGGTGTTTTGGTAGAGGACTACGGTCACACCAAGACCCACACCAAAACACATGTATCGCTTAATCATCAGCTTGCGGAACTTAATCTGCTGTACAAAATGTACGATGTGACAAAACATCAGCCTTATCTTGAACTTGCGGATAAAATGCTGCTCGCTATAGAGGACACAAAAGACCAGTGGGTGCTGCCCAGCAACAACCTTAATTATGCGCTGCACTACACGGGCACTTACAACACTATGGTGGATTATCCCTATCTCACCTATAACGATCTGTATACCACAAGACATCTGCTAAGGATATATTTCAACAGAAATTCCGACACGATACAGTATCTTATGGATTGTAAACTGGATTGGATGAAGAAAAACAATGTAACGGGGTATTATGAGTAATGGGATTATTTGATTTTTTTAAGAAAAAAGACAATGCAAAAGCAGGGGAAAGAGATACAGCACTGACTCCTATCGGTTATAAATCGGGTTGGGTAGCGGTAAAGGCGGATTCACCGAAAGATGTAATAAAAAAACTTGGGTTTAATATAATTAAACAGACCGATTGGAACACGGGACTCGAGTCGCTCAAACCTGGCAGGGTATATGTTTCCGACCCCGTAAACGGCTATGTTATCATCATTGATGAGATGATGTACCTTATTTTTGATGAAAACTCGGATGATAAGGGCATAAAGGATATTGCACAAAAATTTGACTTTGTAATGGGTTTTGCAACACACAGGGTTGTGGAAGCCCATTACTGGTCAAAGTACATAAACGGAAAGTGCGTAAGAAAGTACTCTTTCGTAGGTGAATCGTGTGAGATATTTTCCGACGGTGAATTGACGGAAGAAGAGATCGATCTTGGTTTTAACGAGCTTATACAGACCGAGGATGATATGGATGATGAAGAAAAGCAATTTCCCGATGAAGAAAATGTTATGGATATATCCAAAGCGTGGGGTATAGACCCCGAAATGACGGGTATAAGCAATATCAACGGTTATATTTGCAGGCAGTGAAAAATAAGGGTTGTTTCGGCAGCCCTTGTTTTATGTCGGCAACAAATTTTAAAGGAGAAAAATTATGCTTGATTTTTTACGCGCCCTTATACTGGGCATTGTTGAAGGTATTACGGAGTGGCTGCCCATAAGCAGTACGGGGCATCTTATCCTGGTGCAGGAGTTTATCGGCACCGTTGTCAGCCCCGAATTTGAGGAGATGTTTGATGTTGTGATACAGCTTGGTGCAATACTTGCGGTCATCGTGCTGTATTTTCACAAACTTAATCCGTTTTCGCCGTCAAAAAGCAAGACGGAGAAAAAACAGACTTTCAGCCTTTGGTACAAAGTTGTTATCGCCTGCATACCTGCGGCGGTGATAGGTCTGCCGCTTGATGACTGGCTTGACGAACATCTGTATAACGCCTTTGTTGTGGCGCTTATGCTGATAATTTACGGTATATGGTTTATCGTGATAGAATCGGGAAAGAAAAAAGAACCCGCCGCCAAAGAACTTGAACAGCTTACATATAAACAGGCGCTTATTATCGGTGCTTTTCAGGTGCTTGCCCTTATCCCGGGCACTTCGCGCAGCGGCAGTACCATTATCGGCGGTATGATAGCGGGCTGTTCGCGCTTTGTCGCAACGGAATTTACATTTTTCCTTGCTATACCCGTTATGTTTGGCGCGAGCTGTTTAAAGCTGGTCAAATTTTTTGTAAAAGGCGGTATGTTCACCCTCGGTCAGTTTGGCGTGCTTGCTGTCGGTATGATAGTTTCCTTTGTTGTGAGCATTCTTGCGATCCGTTTCCTTATCGGTTATATCAAGAAAAAAGATTTCAAAGCCTTCGGTATCTACCGTATAGTCCTCGGCGCATTGGTGCTGGTGTATTTTTTGCTTAAATAAAAAGAAGTCCGAAAAAATCAGACTTCCCTTATTACCCTGCAGGGGCTGCCGTAGGCGACCACACCTGCGGGGATATTTTTTGTCACAACACTGCCTGCGCCTATCACGGTGTTGTTAAAATCAAAACACAAGTCCTTGCACGCCGTTCTTTCAAGGGAAACACTGATTAATTCAAAAAGGAAAAATAAAATTTAGCTTTAGCGGCAA
>CAMNCZ010000043.1 GCA_946534775.1 uncultured Eubacteriaceae bacterium | reverse complement strand
AACACCCATCAAGAGCCCGGGTCTGCTGTCCTGCGAAAGAATGGTATCAACCGCCGCCTGCTGCTCGCTGTTCAATTCAAACGGCGAACTTTTTACCGACCTTGCGGCGTTGTAATTGCCGCGGTAGATCTCGTTCTCTTCGGTTTTCAAAATTTCTTTTTTGATAAGCGCATTTATCGGCGCCGTATCAACACCCAGAAAAGCTTTTATATGATTTACGGGCACACTGTCTCCGTTTATAAGCAGCTCCAGCACACGGCTTTGCTTGTTGTTTTTTTTGATTATACTGTCTATAAGCTCTTTATCGGCATTTTCGGTGTCTATAAAAACACATTTGTAGGTTTTGCTTTTTACCTTTTTGGGTATTATGCACTGAATACACTCACTTAAAGTGGAGTAATACTCCTTTTGCATCCAATAGGCCAACTCAATACGTTTTTCGCTGATAACCGGGTAGTTTTCAAGCAAAGCGGCTATCGGCTTTATTTTTTCATCTGCAATATCCGCGGTATTGCTGAGTGCTATAACATAGCCTTCTATCACCTTGTTGCCCTTGCCGAAAGGTACGTTCACACGCATACCCACGCTTAAAACGCCCTGCATTTCATCGGGTATTTTGTATGAAAATACGCGGTCAAGCGCCTTTACCGCTATTGATATGACCACAAGCGCATATTTCACACACTCACCCCCGTTTAATATATAAGGGCTGTCTTTTAACAGCCCTTATACTCACTCTTCTTCTGTTTCGCTGTCCGAAAGAATACTATCCATAAGGCTTTCAAAAGCATCTGCCGCTTCTTCATCGCCAAAATCGTCCTCGTCGTCAATATCATCGCCTTCATCGTCAAGGCCTTCATCATCAATTGTCAGTTCTTCCTCTTCCTCCTCTACAGGCGGCTTGATAGGCTTGAGTACAGTACCCTGACCTTCGGGAACGACCTCTATTTTGCCCTGGTACATTTCCTGTACGGCAATTGACATAGCCTTATCCACTTTGATATCCTCTTTATCGATCATTGGCTTATGTCCGTCAATAAGCTGTCTTGCACGCTTTGCTGCCGCAATTACAACGGTATAGCGGCTTTTTACATCGCTGCCTGTTGTATCCTTATTTAAAACGTCCATAAGTTCTGCATAAGATGGTCTTAACATATTATTGTATCTCCTTATTTTTAAAATTAAAGATTATTTATTATATCCTCTATTTCCTGTACTGCCTGTTCAACCTCAAGATTAACTACCTGATAATCATATTTGTCCTTATATTCCATTTCCTCATTTGCGCGTGCAAGTCGCTTTACAATAGTTTCCTCGCTGTCTGTTGCACGGCCTCTCAGGCGGCTTTCAAGTTCGTCCATCGACGGAGGCAAAAGGAAGATAAGCGTTGCATCGGGATAATTTTTCTTTACCTGCAATGCCCCCTGTACCTCTATTTCAAGCAAAACATTTTTACCCTCTTCAAGTTTGTCAAGCACATACTTTTTAGGTGTGCCGTAATAGTTGTCCACGAATTTTGCATATTCAAGAAACTCATCGTTTTCTATCATTTTTTCAAATTCTTCAACGGTTTTAAAGAAATAATTTATACCGTCCTGCTCAAAACCTCGCGGCGCGCGAGTGGTCGCCGAAACGGAAAGCGCATATCTTTCTCTTTCCATAAGACCGTTTATTACCGTGCCTTTACCTGTACCCGCAGGTCCCGAAATAACAATCAATTTACCTTTTGACATAATAACAGCTCCTTATCTTTTGTCTTTACTTATTGCTCCGCAGCGCTATCCTGCGCTATACGCCCCGCGACAGTTTCGGGCAGCAGCGCCGACAGCACAAGACTGCCGCTGTCGGTAACGATTACCGCCTTTGTTTTTCTGCCGTAAGTCGCATCTATAATGCTGCCGTTTTCCCTGCCCTCCTGTATCATACGCTTTATCGGCGCAGACTCGGGGCTGACAACGGCTATTATGCGCTCCGCTATAACTACATTGCCAAAACCTATATTTACAGGTTTAAAACTTTTCATAAAAACCCTGAAACCTCTTTTATTCTATGTTTTGTATCTGCTCTCTTATCTTTTCTATCTCGCTTTTAAGATCGACCGCGCAGTTGGTTATCTCCAAATCGTTTGATTTTGAACCGATAGTATTTACCTCGCGGTTCATTTCCTGCACAAGAAAATCGAGTTTTCTTCCGACAGGCTGCGTTTCGCAGATAATGCTTTTCATCTGCTCGATATGGCTGTACAGTCTGGTGATCTCCTCGTCAATACAGGCCTTGTCGGCAAATATGGTAACTTCCGTTATTATCCTTGCTTCGTCAACATTCAGTTCGTTCATCTCCGCAAGCCTTGCAAGCAGCCTTTGTCTGTAATCCTCTGCCACAAAAGGCGCACGTTTTTCTATTTTTTCGACCGTCTGCTTTATACCCGCAAGTTTTTCGGCAATATCCTTACCAAGCGCCTCGCCCTCTGTTTCACGCATTTTGACAAAATTGTCAAGTGCCTCGTTAAGTGCGGTTTCAAGACAGCCCCATATTTTATCGCCGCTGTCGGGGTCAAGCTTTTTTTCGACACTTATGATATCCGGAAATTTTGCGATAAGGTCAAGCCTGATAGGCTGATCTAACTCATATCTTTCCTTTATTTTTTTCACGGTCTCAACATAAGCATCTGCAAGCGGCTGATTAAATGTTATGGAAACATCATCATCCGAAAATGTCTCAAAAGTGATAAAAACATCGGTCTTGCCGCGGAACACGCGCTTACCCATCACTTTTTTGACCGCATCCTCATACATTATCATTGCACGGGGCAGCTTTACGGTAACATCGTTATATCTGTGGTTTACCGATTTTATCTCAACAACAAACCTTCTGTCGTACTGTTTGGCTTCGCCCCTGCCGTAGCCTGTCATACTTTTCATATCTGTACCTCACTGAGTTTAGTTATAAAACCTATACATATTTCATTATACTATATAATCAACAAATTTAAAAGACTTTTTTTGTAAAAAACAAATAAATTTTTAAAATAAAAAGGGGCCGATTATCCCGACCCCTCAATACACGGTGTATTATTGAATTATTCAAGGTAATCCCTAAGTTTTTTGCTTCTGCTGGGATGTCTTAATTTACGCAGTGCCTTTGCCTCGATCTGGCGGATACGTTCTCTTGTGACCTTAAATTCCTTACCGACTTCCTCAAGTGTCCTTGAACGGCCGTCTTTAAGGCCAAAGCGCAGCATCAGCACTTTCTTTTCTCTGTCTGTAAGGGTATCAAGCACATCCATCAACTGCTCTTTAAGCAGCGTTGTCGCAGCAGCTTCCGCAGGCGCGGGGATCTCCTCATCCGGGATAAAGTCTCCGAGATGGCTGTCCTCTTCCTCACCGATGGGTGTTTCCAGCGAAACGGGTTCAAGCGATATTTTTCTTATTTCGCGCACCTTTTCTTCCGACATCTGCATACTTTCCGCAAGTTCCTTGTCGGTGGGTTCGCGGCCGTTTTCCTGTAAAAGCTGGCGCTGAAGCCTTATAAGCTTATTTATTGTTTCAACCATGTGTACGGGTATGCGGATAGTACGCGCCTGATCCGCAATTGCCCTTGTTATGGCCTGTCTGATCCACCATGTCGCGTATGTGGAAAACTTGTAGCCTTTGCGGTAGTCAAACTTTTCTACCGCCTTTATAAGGCCCAAATTACCTTCCTGTATAAGGTCAAGAAACAGCATACCGCGGCCGACATAGCGTTTGGCGATACTTACCACAAGTCGCAGGTTAGCCTCGGCCAGACGACTTTTCGCCGCCTCGTCGCCCTCTTCTATCCTTTTTGCAAGCTCTGTTTCCTCGTCTGCACTTAAAAGCGGCACTTTACCTATCTCTTTCAGGTACATTTTTACGTGATCGTCGGTATTTACACTTGCTTCCGCTATTGACAGATCAAGGTCTTTATCATCTTCGTCATCTTCAAGCTCTATTGCTCCCAGTATATCTATGCCCTGTCCTTCAAGAAATTCCTCTACCTTGTCAAACTGTTCGGGCTGCAGATCCACATCCGCAAAGAAATCAATTATTTCCTTGTATTCAAGCACATTTTTCTTTTTTTTGGCAAGCGCAAGAAGATCTTTCATACGCTGTGCAAATAAAGTACTCATTTCTTCTGTAGATTTCAAGACTTATCTTCCTTTCTGCTTAAAGTGAGTCATCCTTATAAGCTCTTAATTATATTTTCTACATTTTTCTTTTGCTGTAAAAGCCGCTGTACTTCTTCGTCATTCTCGGCTTCATCCATCATTTTGTCAATGTAGTTTAATTTTATTACTTTCAAATCATCGGATAATGCACGCCTGCGTTCTTCATCCGAATCATACGACAGCTGTGCCATAAGGATACTCGCCGCCCGTGACTGCAGCTCGCTTGTTTCCCCGTTAAGGCAGGTAACTATATCCGCCGCCTGTGCGGGAATGTTTTGTTCGTGCAGTTTTTCTATAACACTGTAAAGCTTGATATAAAGCTCGTCAAGAAACTCTTTTTTGTCAAAAATACGCTCAACGCTCTCAAACAGGTTTTTATCATAAGCAACAATGCTTATAACGCCACTTTTGGCATCTTCAAGCGCATTGTCCACCTGTACGTTTTTAACACTTTTGCCAAGGCCGTTGCCGCTGCCCGAAGGCATCTGTTTTTTATAGCCCTGTATCCTGTTCACCTCGCTTAAAATAGCCTCGGGTGAAACACCTATCTGTTTTGAAACATCGCGTATATAAAGATCCAGCTCCAACGGATTTTCGGTTTCCGCAAGTATCGCAACAATATCGTTGGTAAGGGCTATCTTATCATCGATATTATCAAGCGAATACTTCTTTTTTTCGTGTTCGATACGAAACATCGTTGAATTGACCGCCGTCTGAAGCAGTTTTGCAAAGGCCTCCGCACCGTAACTTTTAATATATTCATCGGGGTCTTTTGCATCTCTTACCTGAAGGACCCTTGCGGCAATACCCTCTTCCCTTAAAACGGGAAGCGCGCGCAGCGCCGCATTTTCGCCCGCAGAATCGCTGTCAAACAACACTATAATGTTTTGAGTATAGCGGTGCAGCACCGAGGCGTGGTTTTGATTGAACGCCGTACCCAGCGCTGCGACCGCATTTTTAAAGCCCGCCTGATAAAGCGAGATAACATCCATATAGCCTTCTACCAAAATAAACTCGCGCTTGTTTGAAAGCTTTGCGTAGTTGAGATTATAGGGATTGAAACTTTTGTTAAATATCTCCGTATCGGGGGAGTTCAGGTATTTTGCCTCTTCTTTATTGTCACGCAGCTGTCTGCCGCCAAAGCCGATTATATGGCCGTATACATCAATAATGGGAAACATCAGCCTGTTTCTGAACTTGTCATAGTAACGCCCGCTGTTGCTGCCGTTTACAAGGCCGCTTTTCAATATCATATCCTGTTCAAAACCCTCGTTCAGCAGATGTTCGTTAAGACTCTGCCAACTGTCGGGCGAATATCCCAAACCGAATTTTTTTCTGATATTTGGCTGAACACCGCGTTTATCGAGATAAGCACGAGCCTCCGCACCCATATCGGCATTAAGACATTCATAATAAAACCTTGCGGCCGACTTGTGTATATCCCAAAGCTGTTGTTTTATTTCCCGTCGGTATGCATCTGCCTTTGAGTTATTCTCTGGCAGGGTGTAATTTATACGCTTTGCCAGATACTCGACTGTTTCGGGAAAAGTAAGATTTTCCTTTTGCTCGATAAAGCGGAATACATTTCCGCCCGCACCGCAGCCGAAGCAGCGGTATATCTGTTTTTCGGGGCTTACGGAAAACGAAGGTGTCTTTTCGTTGTGAAACGGGCAAAGGCCAAAATAATTGGCGCCGCTCTTTTTAAGCTTAACATATTCACCTATCACATCAACTATATCGTTGCCCATCCTCACTTCCGCAAGGACATCTTCCGAATAAAACATAATCGCACCTCTTCGCCCGAAAAATATCGGATCTTCAGTTTCCCCAAAAACCATCCTTTTTTTAAATTCGACAGAATAAACAAAAACCCTTTTTTAATTTATCGAAATTTTTTGTTATTTATTTCCCCGATTTAACCGAGTTTCAGTTCTTCAAACACTTTCAAGGCATATCTGTCTGTCATACCCGCCGTATAATCGGCAGTTGCCTGTTCGCGCGTGATACCTTCGCTATTTTTAAACTCCTGCGGTACTTTGTCGAAATTTTCCAGATAATACTCATAGATCTTGCTCAAGCAGCTGCCGTATTTTTCTCTTTCAACAGCAAGCTGTTTTGCATTGTACACGTTTTCAAACATAAACTTTCTCAAAGCGTACATTGCCTCTTTTACCGATGGCGTCATTATTATATCGGGCTTATCCATACTGTTATTTACTATATCACGGATAAGAAAATCTATTCTCTTTCTCGGTGTATTTCCCAAAATATCCGTACATTCCTTCGGGAGATCGCTTTCAACTATAACCCCCGCCCTCAAAGCATCATCGATATCGTGGTTGATATAAGCGATCTTATCGGATATCTGTACTGTTTTGCCCTCAAGTGTGTACGGCAGGCAGGCACCGCGGTGATTTAGAATACCGTCTGTCACCTCGTAACAAAGGTTAAGCCCTTCTCCGTCCTTTTCAACGTATTTCACTACCCTTACGCTCTGCTCGTTATGATGAAAACCACCCGGAACGACCCTGTTAAGGTCCTCCTCACCAAGATGTCCGAACGGTGTATGTCCCAGATCGTGTCCAAGCGCTATCGCCTCGGTCAGATCCTCGTTTAAGCGCAGCGAAACTGCGATGGTACGCGCGATCTGCGAAACCTCCAGCGTATGTGTAAGCCTTGTGCGGTAATGGTCCCCTTCGGGCGAAATGAACACCTGCGTTTTATGCATAAGCCTGCGAAAGGCCTTGCTGTGTATGATACGGTCCCTGTCGCGCTGAAAACAAGTACGCATATCGCAGAGTTCTTCTTTTTTTTCGCGCCCCTTGCTAAAACGGCTTTTTACAGCATACGCCGAAAGCATCGCTATTTCCGTTTCCTCGTTCCGTTCCCGTATGTTCATCGGACTCACCCCTTTCATAACAAACTTAATTCAAATATCTCTATTAATATTATACGCCAAAAACACAAAAATTCCTTTTTTTCGACTCAAAATTGTTAAAAAATAAAAACGCCGCATTTTGTGCAGCGCTTTTATGGTTCAGTTTATATCGATATCGCAAATATCGCAGTCAAGAAGTCTTATTTCCCCGTTATATTTATCCGAAAGTTCATTTAGTATAACCTTTGCGGCTTCAAGGTCAAAATCATCGTTTATTCTTATAAGGCCATCGTTTTTCTGCCAGTACTCATTTATCTGAAATTTTTTCTCGTTTTCATCCGTCGGCTCGTAATCGCAGTTTACAAAAGGCATAACTATACATTTATCAAGCGCTATTCGTCTGCCGTAATATAATACCGCTCCCTTTTCG
>CAMNCZ010000042.1 GCA_946534775.1 uncultured Eubacteriaceae bacterium | reverse complement strand
CATATTGTACGGCCGAAATTTTACCCTCGACACCTCTTTCACCAAAACCGCCGGGCACAAGTATACCGTTTGCACCCTTTAATTCGGCCTCGGTGCCGTTTTTCTCAACATCTTCCGCGTTCACCCAGCGTATTTTAACATTTGCGCCGCAGTGTATACCCGCGTGATGCAGACTTTCGACAATTGAAAGATAAGCATCGTGAAGTTCCACATATTTGCCGACAAGCGCTATCTCGACACTGTTTGTAAGGTTGCGCTCTTTATTTATAACATCAAGCCAATCCGTAAGATCGGGGGCGGGACATGGCATACCGAGTTTGCGGCATACTATCTCCGCAAGGTGTTCCTGCTCCATTAAAAGCGGCACTTCATAAAGCGAATCGCAGTCAATGTTCTGGATAACACATTCCTTTTCGATATTGCAGAAAAGCGCAAGTTTCGCCTTTGCATCATCGCTTATTTCGTGTTCGGTCCTGCAAACGATAATATCGGGCTGAATACCTACACTCAAAAGCTGTTTTACGGAGTGCTGGGTGGGTTTTGTCTTCATCTCGCCCGATTTTGCAAGGTACGGTATAAGCGTAACGTGTATGTAAACAACATTTTCCTTGCCCACATTGCTCGATACCTGGCGGATAGCCTCGATAAAAGGCTCACTTTCGATATCGCCTACGGTACCGCCGATCTCTGTAATAACAAAGTCCACATTATTTTCGCGGCCCGCACTGAAAACGCGTTCCTTTATCTCATTTGTAACGTGCGGGATAACCTGTACCGTAGCACCGAGATACTCTCCCTTACGTTCCTTATTAAGCACATTCCAGTAAATTTTGCCCGTTGTTATATTGCTGTGTACATTAAGGCTTTCATCAATAAAACGCTCGTAATGTCCAAGGTCAAGGTCCGTCTCCGTACCATCATCCGTAACAAACACCTCACCGTGCTGATAAGGGCTCATAGTACCCGGGTCAATATTGATATAAGGGTCAAATTTCTGTATAGTTACTTTATAGCCCCTTGCTTTAAGCAAACGCCCTAAAGAAGCCGCGGTAATACCCTTACCGAGACCCGAAACAACACCGCCTGTTACAAAAACATACTTTGTCATAATATATACCTCGTTTTTTTAATCTATCTATTTATTATACCCTTTTATATATTGCTTTGTCAACCTGTGCGTAAAAAGTTTTCACGGTTTTTATCTTGTACACAAAAGATATCCCTGCATAAGTATATCATCGGATTTTTTCTGATTTTCGTACAGCCTTAAATTTATCCTTGCCACGGTCTCCGCATTTAACTTGTATGTTGGCGTAAGGCCTTCGCTTATCTGGAACTTGCCGATACTTTTGACAATATCGTTTTCGCTGCCCGTGTTATATCCAAGATATACAAGTGCATCTTTAAGCTTTTTGCTGTTTGTTTTATCCGTTTCCGCAACAAACATTACCTCGTCTATCTCAACATCGGGGGTAATGCCCACACCGTCGATCTTTCGGCCGTTTCTTGAATAATATTCATACATTGTAAGTTTTAGCGTGCCCATATCGCCAAACTCCACAACACCTTGCATCACTCCCTTGCCGAAGGTGTGTTCACCGACTATTATACCTGCGCCCGAGTCCTGGAGTGCGGATGCGATAATTTCCGATGCGGAAGCCGTCATTTCATCTACAAGCACTACTATCTTGCTAAACGGCACGGAGGTAACGTTTGATTTGTAAGTCTGCGTATTGCCCGACTTGTCCCGTGTGGTAATAATGGTACCGCTCGGCACGATAAGGTTGCATATAGAAATTGCCTGATCGACATAACCGCCCGTATTTCCTCGCAGGTCAAGTATAAGCTTTGTCTTTTTGTCGCGTCTTAATGCCGTTACAGCCGAACGAAATTCATCGGCAGTACCTTCACCGAAAGTATCTATTTTGATATAGCCTACTTCCTTATCGACGTTTTCTTCCTTTACATTTATATAGGTCGAAATGCCGCCGTAAGATATAGTATTTGTAACAACGGGAATAAGACGCGCCTTTATATCAAGCGTTTTGCCGCTTCTTGTAACGTTGATGTTAAGCGGTGCGGAGGTCGTGCTTATCAAAAGTCCTCTCATCTCGCTGAGGGAAAGGCCCTTTGTACTGACACCGTTTACCGAATTTATTTTATCGTTATATCTGAAACCGTCGTCATCGCGTTTTTGACCGTTCGGAAATTCCACAATGCTGAATTCCCCGTTACGGTTCATTTCAAAGCCAAATGTGACCGTATATACCGTTTTGGCGGTACTTCTTGTTATCGCAGCATATTCATCCGCAGTATAATACTCACTGTAATCATCCAGTGTTTTTGCAATACCGCTCATTGCCGCTTCTATAAGTTTTTGCTGATCTATCTCACCTATATAGTTTTCGTTGATAAAATCAATAAGTTCCGACAGATACGGCAAAGTTTCTTCTCTGCTTACCGCAGCGTTAACGGACACCACCCCCGAAAACGCAATCGCAAGCGTAATAAGCGGCAGTATTATTTTTTTCATTTTCTCACCCGCTTTAACCGTGTAATACGTTCCTGTTTTTTACCATATAATCCACTGCCGATATTACGGTAAGCAACAGCGACAGCACAATAAGTACATAACTTAAAATATTGAAAAAAGCGTTGTTGATATTAAGCAAAAGCACAATTATCATTATCATCTGGCTGATAGTTTTCAGCTTGCCCCAAAAACCTGCGGCTATCACCACATTCTGTTCTGCCGCAAGCGTGCGGAAGCCCGTTATCATAAACTCCCTTGCAATAATTATTATCACCACCCACGACGGCAGCACTACGGCCGATTCAACATCGGTAAGCGCTATCATCGCACTGCAAACCAACAATTTATCCGCAAGCGGGTCCATAAATTTTCCGAAATTTGTCACCAGATCATACTTTCTTGCGATATGTCCGTCAAGCGCATCGGTAAGGCTTGCCGCACAAAATATCACAAGTGCCGCAATTCTTGTCGGTGCCGTCTGCATATAAAGGCACACAAGAAAAAACGGTATCATAATAACTCTCATTAATGTCAATTTGTTTGGTAAATTCATTTTAACAAGTCCTTTATATCAATTCGGCAATAAGGTCGTAATCGCCTGCGGATGTGACTTTTACCCTGTAAAAATCGCCTGCGAGAAGATCCTCATTGCTGTTAAAAAATACAAAACCGTCTATTTCGTAGCAGTCGCGGTAGCTTCTTGCGCAGTAGACTTCGTCTTCGTCGGCAAGTTTACCCTCAACTATTACCTCCAACTCTTTCCCGATAAAACTTTCGCATATCTCTGCCGAAATGTTTTTCTGCAAGTCAAGTATATAGTCCTTTCGCTGCTGTTTTATTTCTTCATCTATTTGATTTGGCATATTATAAGCGGGTGTACCGTCTTCACGCGAGTATGTGAACACACCCAGACGGTCAAACTTTATCTCGCTTATAAAGCCGCAAAGTTCGTCAAAATCATCCTCGGTTTCATTGGGAAAACCGACAATAAGCGTTGTCCTCAGGCATATATCGGGCATTGCCTCCCTCAAATCGCCTATAACCTTTACAAGGCTTGCCCTGTCGCTTCTTCTGCCCATAAGTTTTAATATTTTGTCCGTGCTGTGCTGTACAGGCATATCAAGATAATGCAGCACCTTGGGATTTGATGCCATTTCCTCGATAAGTTCGGGATAAATATTTTCGGGATAGCAGTATAACAGTCTTATCCAGTGTATCCCCTCTATGGCGGAAAGCCGCTTTAAAAGTATATGAAGCTGCTGCTCACCGTAAATATCCTTGCCGTAAAGTGAAACATCCTGCGCGATAAGTATAAGTTCCCTCACACCTTTTTCGGCCAGTATCTCCGCTTCACGCACAAGCGACGGCATAGTTCTTGAACGATATTTTCCCCTTAATGACGGTATCGTGCAATATGTACAATGATTATCGCAGCCCTCGGCAATTTTAAGATATCCAAAGCCGCCCGTTGTTGTCACGATACGTTTGTAGCTGTTTTCTTCAAGCAAAGTATGGTCACGGTCGGTTATCAGCTGAATTTGCTTTTGTCCTTCAAGAATGGCCTTTATAACATCGCCTATTCTCTCAAAATCGCCCGTACCGACTACCGCATCTACCTCGGGCAAAGACTCGAATATCTCATTTTTATAGCGCTGCGCCATACAGCCCGTCACTATAATACCCTTGCAGGCGCCGTCTTTTTTGTTGTCGGCGACCTCAAGTATTTTGTCGATAGCCTCCTGATTGGCATCCATTATAAAACCGCAGCTGTTTACGATAATAATGTCTGCCTGCGTAAAATCATCCGTAATGATGTATCCGCACTCATCTATCAAGCCAAGCATGATCTCACTGTCGATAAGGTTTTTATCGCACCCCAGCGAAACAAAACTTATTTTTGCACTCATCTATATAAACCTCAATTAATAATAAAATTTATTTCTAACCTGTTCTTGTTATTTCATAACCTCCACCTGTTCACATTATAACACAAATCAAAGCAAAAACCAACTATAATTTTAAACTTAACCGAATTTTAAGAAAATTTATTGTTTTGCCTAATTTCTTCTATGCGTTCCACTGCATCGTCAATTTGTTTTTTCAGCTTGTTTTTCTGCGCAAAATCGAAGATGCCAAGCTCCGAAAGTTCGTGCTGCGCCTTTTTTACTATATCCATAAGTTCATCGTGTTCTTTTTTTGCCAGTTCTGTCCTCTGTTGTTTTTCGGCTGCCGCTTTTTCCATTGCCAGTTTGTAATCTCTGCGTGCCTTCCTCTCCGAAGATGTCAGAAGTTCGCCTCGCTCGCTCCTTATATCCACATATCCCGAATTATCGGCAACAAGATCGAACCACTTTGCGGTATCGCGTTTATCTTTTTCAATAAGTTTGTCGAGTGTCGGGTCGGGGATATGTATTTTAAGCGTTTCACAGTTATCAAAGGCCGATCTTGCGATAAACTCCACACTTGCGGGTATATCTATCCGTTCAAGTGCCTTGCAGCCGTTGAAGGAATGGATCTCTATTTTTTCCAGTTTTTTTGGCAATACGGCGGTTTTAAGGGATATACAGCCGTTAAAAGTGCCCTCTTCCACTTCTTTTACTATGTCGGGTACGATAATTTCCTCCAATGCCGTACAGTTTCTGAAAGTCCACATACCGAGCTTTTCAAGTTTCGGCGGAAAATGCACGGTTTTAAGCGATGTACAATCCTGAAACGAATATTCCTTTATCTCGCCTACACCCTCGGGTATATCTATACATATCAGCGAAGAACAGCCGTCAAAGGCGTGTTCACCGATGTTTTTAAGGCCCTTTGGCAATATTATCCGTTCAAGGGATGCGCAGTTGAAAAACGCATAAGCGTCTATATCCTCTACCGCGTTTGAAAATTCGATATTTTCAAGGTCTTTGCAGCATCCGAAAACAGAATTGCCAATATCTGCAAGTTTGCTCGGCAGTTTGATATTTTCAAGCGAAACACAGTTATAAAACGCAAAATCACCTATCACTTCAACACTGTCGGGTATATCGATATCATTCAGCGCCGTGCAGTCGCGAAAAGCATTGCTGTCTATCTCTTTAAGCCCTTCGGGCAGTTTTACGCTTTTAAGCGCAGCGCATCCGCAAAAAGCAAGTACACCCCTGCCCGCCTTTATATCGCCGCATATCTCAATATTTTCAAGTTCGGGCATAGAATAAAACGGCAGACAATCGATAAAACCTGCATTTTCATCTATCACTAAATTTTCTTTAAGTCTGTAAAAGCCGATAATACGTTTATCTTCGCTATTTATCAAATAATCCCCCGATACCTCGGCGCCGTCCCAATCCTGCGTTTTGTATCCTCTCTGACCGTTTTTGACCATATTTTTCAGACAAATCGCCTCGCCAAAATCGGGGTCGATATCCAATATTTTGTTGCAGTATTGGTCTATCGCGCTTATTTCGCCGTTTTCAATACAGATATTTATTCTTTTAAGCAGTTTAATAATATCGGCGGTCAGACTTCCCTCCGATACCTCATCCGCCGTTTTTCCCGATACCGTATCGGGCAGACTTTTCATCTTTTTTATGCCGTTTATGATATCCTGCATAAATGCCAGTTTTGACATATCCTGCGCCTGATACACCGCAAGGCTGTCGGGAAGATCGTAAGCATCCATATCACGATATGCGGGGATAATTACACGGCTTTTGTCGTTTTTCATAAGACCGATAAATCTCTGCCACTCATTTTTCACCCAGACCGCATTGAAATTTTCGGGGCTTGTACCGACTACCAACATAATTTTTGCGGAATTAAGGGCTGCAAAAATATACGGCTCATACTGTGTACCAAGCTTGTTTTCAAGCGTTATCCTTGAAAAGAACACTTTGTAGCCCTCGTTTGTCAGGTTATAATATATCTCCTGTGCAAGCACACTGTCTTTTGTCCTTTCGCCCAGTTCATCGCGTTCCCTATAGCTTATAAAAATATCAAAAGGCTCCTCATTCGCCGCTATCTCAAGTATGGTCTTTTGTATCTCGTTTATTATGTAAGCCTCGTTTTCGTACATTTCCCGTGCAATTACATCGGCATTTTCAACGGCTTTTAAATAATTTTCATCGGTAAAGATATTTTCATAATATGTCCTGTGACAAGTCGGCAGTTTCAGCCCCGTAGGTGCATCATCAACATATTCTATACCGTATTTGCAAAGCACCAGCCCCCAATAAGCCTCCGCCTCATTCGGAAATTCGCTTATTATGCTGTCATACACGGCAGTCGCCCTGTCAAATTCATTTGCAAGGCGCAGCTGTACCGCACGGTTGAAAAGGTTAGCCTTTCTTTCGGCATCTATAGAAGGTACTGTCTGTGAAGTACCGCAAAATTCGCACTTTATAACACTGTCCGTATCGGTGACATTAAGTTCTCCGCCGCACATTTTGCATTTTAAAATAGCCATTTTAATAACTCCCCGTTCGTAACTGTATATAAACAGTATATCATATATCGCCTAAAAAACCAACAGATTTTTACAAAAAAAATCACCCTCCCAAAAAGGGAGGGCAAAAATATAATTATCTCGGGTTTTTAATGTTAGCCTGTGCAGCTGCAAGACGTGCAATAGGTACACGGAAAGGTGAACAGGAAACATAGGTAAGGCCTACGTTATGGCAGAACTCAACCGACGAAGGATCGCCGCCGTGTTCGCCGCAGATACCAAGCTTGATATCGGGACGTGTCTTCTTACCGAGTTCAACAGCCATCTTAACAAGCTTGCCAACACCAACCTGATCAAGTTTTGCAAACGGATCTGCCTCATAAATGCTCTTCTGATAGTAAGCATCAAGGAACTTGCCCGCATCATCACGCGAGAAACCGAATGTCATCTGTGTAAGGTCATTTGTACCAAAGCTGAAGAATTCAGCCTCTTTAGCGATCTCATCGGCTGTAAGTGCAGCACGCGGGATCTCTATCATAGTACCTACCTGATATTTAAGTTCAACACCTG
>CAMNCZ010000041.1 GCA_946534775.1 uncultured Eubacteriaceae bacterium | reverse complement strand
TTTTATCTTATTTCTTCAAAAAGTCTGTCTATTGCGTAAAGACCTATTTCGTTTGAAACGGTTTTATCGATAGGCATAAGTTCGTATACGTCGTTAAGTGCGGTTATTTTTTTGCCCTTGTATTTTAATGCGGCCTTCAGCATATTTACCGCATCATTGCCGTAAATCTCGTTTTCGGGCTTAAAGCTGCCGCTTACATAGCCGGGTGTAAGTGCAAGATTTTTGGCTGTAAGTACAGCGTTGTAGTAGTCCTTGCCCTTTGCCACGTCCTTGAAGTTGGTGCCGCTTGTGTCGCTTACGCCCATTACGCTTACCATAGCCGATGTAAACTCGCCGCGGGTAAGGATATTGGTTTTTGAAAGTTCGCTTTCGTTGATATAGGTTTTAAGCGTTGCGGAAGAATACTTCATCATATTTATGAAAGTGCGTGCCATTGTTTCGGCGCCGAAATCGTTAAGTCGGTTTCTTTCAATGCCCGCTTTGCTGTCTACCGCGTTAAAAGCCTTGCTGCCTTCCACTCCCATTTTGTTGAAAAGTTCCGCGGACTGACCGTTCATATCCACAAAGTAAAGATAGTTTTCGGTCACAAGTTCCCTTATCGCCGCCGAGTAGTCGTCAAGGCCGTTTACAACAACGTCGTTTTTAAACTTGGCATCCACAATGGGGGTCGTCATAATAACAACGGCGTTTTTGTCGTGCAGCGGCTTGATATAGCTGTTGTAAACGATATTTCTGAACGAACCGTTTGTATTTACATCGCCCTCTGCGCCCGAATATTCGTCAAGTATTTTGTCTGTAGTCGATTTGTCGCTGTCCGTGCGGCCAAATGCAAGTATTACATAGTCGCCCGCGTTTACGCTTGACATAAATTCGCTGTATTCCTTGGTTTTTGTAAAGCCCTTTGCCGTGCAGTCCGCCTTGGTGTAATCAACAACGTGTATCTTGTCGGAGAAGAACTGCTGAAGCTTGGAGGCGAAACTTACGGACTTGATAACTTCCGTCTTTGAGGAAGCATCTGCAAGCGAGTCGCCTATAACAAACAGGTTTGCCTCTTTAAGCGCGTCAAACTTGCCTACATAGATGTTTGAATTTTTGGTGTCCTTTGCAATGGCGATATTCTGTGCCTTTAAGGACTCTGCCATTTTGCTTGCTATAAGGTTGGCGCCGAATTTGTTGTAGTGCGTAAGGTCCATAGAACCGTCGGCCTTTACATTGTGCAGCACCTGTGTGGATAACTCGCCGTAGCTTTCGTAAAGCGATGAAGTTATATCGTACATATCTATAAGCGTACAGTTGTTTTCCTTTGCTACCTGCCTTACGGCCTCTACATAGCCGTTGTCTGCGCCGAAGTGCGGGGTTATCTTGCCGTTTTCGTCAAAGAATACGCGGCACACGGGTGTAATGACAACGGGTATCATACCTTTTTCCTTGGCAGCGTTTATATACTGCTCGTAATACCATTTGAACGTACCCGATTCGTAGGGATAGAAAGTGTCACCGTAGGGGTAGGGGTCGTTCTTGTAAAAATCAATTATATACTGCGGGGTCTTGGTCTTTACCGCGGGGATAGACGGATAAATGCCGTCCTCGTCGGGCGTACCCAGCTGTACCTTGTGTTCCATAGTTGCGGGGTCGTCGTCGCGCGCATCGTTGTGGCCAAACTGTATAAACAGATAATCGCCCGGCTGTGCAAGCGAAAGTATCTCGTCAAGTCTGCCCTGGTTAAGGTAGGAACGTGTGCTTCTGCCGCCCTCGGCCTTGTTTACTATTACCACATCGTCGGTGAAATAGTCCTTTATAAATTCGCCCCAGCCGCCTATCGTGTTGCTGGTGCCGTAGTCCTTAACGGTGGAATCGCCCGCAAGGTAAACGTGTATAGCGTTTTCTTTGGCCTTGTTATCACTGTTTTCAAGGCTTAATGTGTCAAGCTGCCATATACCGCCCTTGCCGATAAACTCCGCATAAAGGCTGCCGCCCTTTAAAGGCGCCGTATCGCGGCCCGTTATCTTGCAAAGGTCCTCCGTATCGCCGTCAAGTCTGAAAACTGCGGTAAGCGTGTCCGCGTTTTTGTAAAAATCTATATAGAAAAACGGATTGTTTTCGCCGCTGTTTTGGTTGACCTTGTTTTTAAGCGTGTTTTCGTCGCTTGCAAGCAGCTTTTCACCCTCTGCCGTCACTTTGTAGATGTAAAGTTTAAGGCTTTGCATATTGCTGCCGCGTGCGATATTAAGCTTGTAACCCTCGGTTTCGGTTTTGTTGATATAGATATTTGCGTAATCTTCAGCCGAAAGGCCCGTGCCCTGCGGGTTAAAGCGCATTTTTACGCGCAGATACGGGTTTTCTATATCTGTTGTATATTTAATGGTCGAAGGTTCTTTTTCGGTGCAGTTTGCGGTTATAAGATAATTGTCCGCCGTTTTGTCGGCCGTCCAGTTGTTTGTTGCCTCAAAAAGCTTCGTGTCCTCGTTGAAGCCTGTCAGTATAACTGTCGAGCTGCTGCCCGATACGGTGTTGTCATCCGTCACGGAGACCGCCTTGCCGTAATCGCCGTAGGAAGTTTTGGTGGCGGGTTCCACCGTTGCCTTGTATTTGCAGCCCACCTCGCTTGACTGTATGGTGTATGTCCTGTAGGCTGCGCCGACGCCTTTTTTAAGGAGTATCTCCCGGCCGTCTTTAAGCAGATACCAGCTTATTCTTGCGGCATCGTCCTTGTTGTCGCTTTCAAGCGCATAGCTGTAGTTTACGGTCATTGTTGTACCGGGTGCAAATGTGCTTATATGGTCTATTGATATCTCCTTTATGGTGGGAGCGGCCGTTCTGGTCGGTTTTACGCTGATTTTTGCGCTTGCGGCAAAGCCGTTTTCGCCCTCTGCCGTTATTTCGGCGCTGCCCTGTGAAACTGCGGTTATTTTGCCGTTTTCATCTACCGCAGCAATATTGCTGTCGCTTGATGAAAAGCTTTTTATCTTGTTGTTTTGTGAAAATGCCTTTATCGATGTGGTCTCGCCCTGCGGCAGTTCTATGGAATATTTGTCGAGAGTTACGTCAAAAGCGCTTTCGTTTGTCTTTTTCGCTTTGAGAGGGTTCCAGCTGTCGCTGCCGCTTAAAACGGTGTAGGGCGTAAATAACGCTGCCTGCTGTGCCGTAAGTATCTTGCAGATATTTTTATCTCTCTTTGAGATATCCGTCGGGCGGCCTTTAAGGTCGGTCGTGCCGTACTCGTAATAACGCACCTTGTTTGTAACGGTTTCGTCGCCCCAAACGGAAAAGCCCTCTTTTTTGATAACATCGGACATTTTGCTGTTTATTATCGCCGTGTAAGAACCGCTGTTGGGGTAGGTGGTGTTTGCCTGCCACGGTCTGCCCAGATCGACTTTGGCAGCTGCCGCCGAATCGGTCTTGTATTTGTCGTCCGTTAAAAACTGACATCTGTCAAACACATAGCCTATGTTGAAAAGGGTAGTGTTTGCCGCGGTAAAGTGACCGCCTTTTTCGCTGTAAGCCATAAAAAGCTTGCAGTTGTCAAAATATGCGGTGGCATCGCCGAAGATAAAATCGACCGTGCCCTCTATATAGCAGTTTTTAAGATATACCCTGGCGGGGTTTGCACTGCCGTAGGTCTCCTTGCCCTTTGAAGCGCCCTTTAAATAAAGCGTGTCCTGCCTGCCGATAAACGAACAGTTTTCAAGCACCACCTTATCCGCAAGGCTCTCAAAGGCTACCGCCTGACCTTGTTCAAAACTTGTGCCTATATTGTAGGTGTTTTTAAAGACAATATTGTCGGCGGAAAATCCCGTCGCCTTTTCCGTTACCAAAAACGTAGCGGATTTTTCCGTGCCCAGCTTTTTGGCGGGGTCGCTGTGTGCGGGGCCGCGGTCGTAGGTTATTACCGCCTCTTTTGATTTGTTGTTGTTTACAAGTTTTATATTGGGCTTGTCCACAACAACGCCTTCTTCATAAGTTCCCGGGGTGATGGTTATAACGGCGCTTTGGCCCGCTTTAACGCTGTCTATCGCCTGCTGTACGGTGGCAAAACCGCCGCTGCCTACGGTGATATTTACGCTGTCGGCCGCAAAGGTCCGAAAATTCATAACACCCATAGTCATTATGCCACACATTACGCCCGAGATAAGTCTGCGTATTTTCATTGTATGGTTGTTCCTCCTTCTTTCTTCTTTATTTTATTACATTTCCCTTTAATTCGTTGGGGATGTTCAGAAAATCGGCGGCTGTCTTGCCTATATCGCTGTAGGTGGCGCGTGTGCCGATGTTTCCTTTTATATTGCCTCCGACACCGAGAATAAATATATATTCGCGTGAATGGTCGGTAGATGCCGTGGTTGGGTCGCAGCCGTGGTCGGCTGTTATAAATAATAAATCATCTTTGTGTAAATTGTCAAGTATTTCGGGCAATTTCGCATCAAAATATTCAAGTGCCGCCGAAAAGCCCCGTACATCATTGCGGTGGCCGTAAAGCATATCCGTATCGACAAGGTTTGTAAAAATAAGCCCGTCAAAATCCTGCTTTATAAAGCGCAAAGTTTCTTCTATGCCCTGCGCGTTGCCGCTTGTGGGGGCGTGTTCGGTGATGCCCGTGTCTGCAAATATATCCTTTATTTTGCCCACTGCCTTTACCTGCATACCCGCCTCTTTCACATAGTCAAGAAGCGTTTTGCCCGTTGGCGGCAGTGAAAAATCGTGCCGTTCGGAAGTTCTTACAAAATTGCCCTCTTCGCCCTCGAAAGGCCTTGCAATAACCCTTGCCACACCGTGTTTGCCCTGCAAAAGTCCGCGGGCTGTGCGGCAGTAGTCGTATAAAGTTTCAAGCGGGATAACGCCTTTGTGCGCCGCTATCTGAAAAACACTGTCCGCCGAGGTATATACAATGGGAAAGCCCGTTTTTATGTGTTCGGCGCCGAGTTCTTTTATTATCTCCGTGCCCGAGGCGGGGTAGTTGCCCAAAATTTTTCTGCCTATACGTTTTTCAAATTCTTCAATTACCTCTTTCGGAAATCCGTGCGGATAAGTCGGAAACGGGGTGGAAAGTTCAAGACCCGCTATCTCCCAATGGCCTGTCGTGGTGTCCTTTCCCTTTGAGACCTCAGCTGCCTTGCCGTAAAAACCGAGCGGATTGTCCGTCTTGTCGTAAATGTTGCCGCAGTCCTCTATAAGACCAAGGCCCATTTTACACATATTTTTTAAAGTTGTTTCGGGTACTGCGGCTTTTATGTGCATTAAAGTATTGCTGCCTTCGTCGCCGTATTCCGCCGCGTCGGGCAGTTCGCCTATACCGACCGCATCAAGTACTATTATTATTGCTCTTGCCAAAATATACACCTCCCAAAAGCGGTTTTCGTTTTTTGCCCGCGCATACCTTTTCAGCGGATCATTTCTATAACAGGAGAAGTCTTTTCAGGCTGTTCGCTGCCCGTTTCAACTGCTTCGACAAATATCTCTTCCCCGTCTTTCAGCTTGTACTTATCATCGGAATACATCACCGCAAACGGCTTTTTGCCGTCGTATAGATCGCCCTTTCTGTAATTTATAACTATGCCCGCCGAATAATCTATAGGCATATCATAGCTTGTTCTGCCTGCACCCAGTGCGGCGGAAGCCCTGCCGACCGATTCGGTGTCAAAGGCGGTCACATAGCCCTTTTTAAGATATATCTCCTTTTTGAGTTTGGGCTGTTTGAAACGCGAATAATCGTCAAGCACATAAGGCGAACCGCCCTGCCGCACGATTATCTCCCTGAATTTTGCAAGGCCCTTGCCGTTTTTTATGTTTTCTTCGAGCATTTCGCGGGCAGAAACGGTATCTTTTGCAAGGCCGCCCAAAACCAGCATTTCCGCGCCGAGTGTCAGCGAAACTTCGTACAGATCGCCTTTTATGTTGCCCTTTAATATCTCTGCCGCCTCGATGACTTCAAGCGTGTTGCCGATATTGTTGCCAAGCGGTTGGTCCATATCGGTTATTATGGCGGTGACTTTTCGCCTTAACTGCCTGCCTATCTCGACCATTTCGTTTGCAAGTGCGCGGGCATCGTCTATGTTTTTCATAAAAGCGCCGCTGCCGCATTTTACATCAAGCACTATCGCATCGGTGCCTGCGGCGAGTTTCTTGCTCATTATGCTGCTTGCGATAAGCGGTATGCTCTGCACCGTGCCCGTAACGTCGCGCAGCTTGTACAAATAGCCGTCTGCGGGACAAAGCTTGCCCGTCTGTCCCATAATGACCGCCTTTATGTCGTTCACCTGTTTTATGGCCTCGTTTTGCGTCAGCGCGATGTTAAAGCCCGGTATGCTTTCAAGCTTGTCAAGCGTGCCGCCCGTGTGGCCGAGACCGCGCCCCGACATTTTTACCACGGGCAGCCCGCAGCTTGCCGTAAGCGGCGCCAATACAAGGGTAGTGGTGTCTGCCACGCCGCCCGTGCTGTGCTTGTCCACCTTTATGCCCTCTATCGCGTTAAGGTCTATTATATCGCCCGAATAAAGCATAGCGCCCGTAAGGTCGGCAATTTCGCGGTGTGTCATACCGTTAAGACATATCGCCATCAAAAGCGCCGAAAACTGATAATCGGGCGATTTGCCTATCTGGTCGATAACAAAATATATCTCCTCTGTCGTGAGTTCACGTTTTGTGCGTTTTTTGTTTATTATATCAATGAAGTTCATTTAAAAACCTCCAATACATACGAATTACAAGCTGTTTTAAAACTTTAATGTTTCTCCCGCCTGTATCGATACGGCCTCGCCGTCCTGCGAAAAACAAAGTTTGTAGGCGGTGGGGTTGAATACCATAGAACAGTCGGCGGAAAATCTCAGCTGTTTAAGGGCGTTGAGGTAATCGATTATCTCGATATTTGTCGCGTACCAGATATCGTCCCTGCCGCCTGTCATCTTGCAAAATTCCTCTATCATATCCCACTTGCCGTCAACTTCAAATTCCTTTGCGTGTCCCCATACATACAAAAGATGCGGACGGTTTTTGTGCGGTTGGTCAATAAATTTTTGTGCATATTCAAGCAGTCTGTCGTTGTGGTGACAGGTGCCGTGCCAGCGCATCGGGTCGGCGGGCAGCTTAAAATCCCCCGTGGTCTCCACAACGCGGCAGTATTCTATGCCGCAGGCCTTTAAAATTGCGACCGTATCGTCGGTGTAAAGGCCGTTTGGATAGGACATACCGCGCACGGGATACCCCGCAAGCTTTTCAAGGGCAAGCCTGTCCTTCCATACCTCCGCCACCTGCAATTCTCGCGGAACTATGCCAAGGCTGCGGTGTGTAAAGCCGTGCGCCGATATCTCGTGCCCCTTGTAAAGCTCCGCTGCCTCGGTATCGTCTATCCTGTCCTTGCTTTTGTCGTTAAGATACCCCGCATTTATGTGAAAAGTGCCGCGTATGCCGTATTTGTTAAATATCTCTATAAGTTTTTTGTCATAATACTTGCCGTCATCATAACTCATAGTAAGTGCTTTTCTTGCCCCATTCGGGAATCTGTCAAAATTTATCATATAAACATCCCTTTCCGATAAATATTTTGCCGAAAATATACTTATTTATATTATCGGAAGTTAAAACTTCCGATAAACGTCACGAAATCATAGATTTC
>CAMNCZ010000040.1 GCA_946534775.1 uncultured Eubacteriaceae bacterium | reverse complement strand
AATTGAAAAACAACGGTTTTAAGCCCTGCGGGAACTGTAAACCGAAGTAAATGGAAATTATTGGAAGGAAAATAGCGTGGAAAAATATGGAAAATGATATCAAAAGAATAAAAGAACTTGTCAAAATATTGAATAATGCATCAAAAGCTTATTATCAGCAGGACAAGGAAGTTATGAGTGACAAGGAATACGATGCGCTTTATGATGAATTGACTGCACTTGAAAACAAAACGGGCATAATACTTTCCGACAGCCCTACGCAAAAAGTGGGTTATACGGTTTTAAGCAATCTGACGAAGGTCGAACATCCCTCACCGATGCTTTCACTTGACAAGACCAAGGAAACATCAAGGCTTGAAGAATTTTTGGGTGAACAGCAAGGTCTTTTGTCCTATAAAATGGACGGTTTGACAGTGGTGCTGACCTACCGTGACGGTGAGCTTAAACAGGCACTTACACGCGGCAACGGTATTATTGGCGAGGATATAACGCATAATGCCCTCACTTTTAAAAATATACCGTTAAAGCTTGATTTTAAAGGGGAATTGGTTTTAAGGGGCGAGGCTGTTATTTCGTTTGAGGATTTTGAGAAGATAAACAGCCGTCTTGACCCCGAAGACGAGTACAAAAACCCGCGTAATCTTTGCAGCGGTACCGTAAGGCAGTTAAACAGCGAAATATGTGCGCAAAGGAGTGTTTGCTTTGTTGCGTTTTCGCTTGTGAGTGCAGAGGGAACGGAATTTGCGAAAAAGTCCGAGGGTATGGACTGGCTCGACAAAAAAGGGTTTCAGACTGTGGAAAGAAAATTTGTTGATGCGAAAAATGTCGAAAAGACGGTAAGGGAATTTGAGGCGAATATCCCGAACAATCCGTTTGCGACAGACGGCCTTGTGCTGACTTATGATGATGTCGGGTATTCGCGTTCACTCGGTACAACGGCTAAGTTCCCACGCGATTCGATAGCGTTTAAATGGGCGGATGAAACGGCGGAAACAACTTTAAGGCAGATAGAGTGGAGCGCGTCGAGAACGGGTCTTATAAACCCGATAGCGGTTTTTGACCCCGTTGAATTGGAGGGAACGACGGTAGAACGCGCAAGTCTGCACAATGTCAGTATTGTGGAAAATCTTGAACTTGGGCTTGGTGATAAGATCACGGTCTATAAGGCAAATATGATAATACCGCAGGTCGCGGAAAATCTGACAAAATCAAACAGAGCCGAAATACCCGAGGTCTGTCCCGTCTGCGGCGGCAAAACGGAGATAGTCAGTATACGCGACGGCAAGGCGCTTAAATGCATAAACCCCGACTGTGCTGCGAAAAAACTGATGGGCTTTGTACATTTTGTAAGCCGTGATGCAATGAATATAGAAGGGCTTTCGGAAAGTACTCTCGAAAAGTTTATAAATGCGGATACATTGACCGATTATGCCGATATATATGCACTTTCAAAGCACAAACAAACGCTTGTAAACCTTGAGGGCTTTGGCGAAAAATCGTTTGAAAACCTTATGAATGCCATAGAAAAAAGCAGAAATATCGGTCTGCCGAATTTTATATATGCCCTTGGTATAGAAAATGTGGGACTTAGCAATGCAAAGCTTTTATGTAAATTTTACGATCACGATATTGATAAGATAATGTCCGCAAAGGCGGAGGAATTGGTGGGTATAGACGGTTTCGGCGAGATAATAGCAAAGTCGGTCGAAAATTTTTTCAATAACGAAAAGAATACGGCGCTTGTCGAAAAAATACGCAAAGAACTGACATTTGACACACCCAAAGCCGCAGTGGGTGAACAGCCGTTAAAAGATAAAATTTTTGTTATAACGGGCGATGTGCATCATTTTAAAAACCGCAAGGAACTTCAGGCCAAGATCGAGGAACTGGGCGGCAAGGCAACAGGCAGTGTATCTTCAAAAACAAATTATCTTATAAATAACGATGTAACTTCAAACAGTTCAAAAAACAAAAAAGCGAAAGAACTGGGTATACCGATAATAAGCGAAGAGGATTTCTTGGAACTTATCGGGGAGTAAATTATTAGACGGAGAAAACAAAAATCTCCGTCTTTTTTGTATAATTTTATCGAACATTTTTTCGGAAAATGCTTGAATTAATTAAACAAGTGTAGTATAATTTAACTTATCAAAGAAGTTATATTTATTACGGGGGCGATAAAATGAAAAAACAATATATTGCAATTGACCTGAAATCGTTTTATGCCTCGGTGGAGTGCGTGGCACGAGGGCTTGACCCGCTGAAAACAAGGCTGGTGGTGGCAGACCCGACACGAACGGAAAAAACGATATGTCTTGCTGTGTCGCCTGCACTAAAGGCTTACGGCATACCCGGGCGGGCCAGACTGTTTGAAGTGCTGCAAAAGGTTGAAGAGATTAAAAAAAGAACGGGCAAAGAAGTGGATTTTATAACGGCGCCGCCGCGTATGCAGCATTATATAGAAGTGTCGGGGCAGATATATGATGTTTATTTAAAATATATCTCGCCCGAAGATATCCATATTTACAGTATAGACGAGGTTTTTATAGATGCAACGCATTATCTTGAAACTTACAAAATGACCTCGCGGGAGCTTGCGCAGACGATGATAAAAGATGTGCTTGATAAAACGGGGATAACGGCAACTGCGGGGATAGGCACAAATCTTTATCTTGCAAAGATCGCTATGGATATAGATGCAAAGCACGTTGAGGCGGATGAAAACGGTGTAAGGATATCGGAACTGGACGAGATGAGCTACCGCAAAAGGCTGTGGGGGCATAGGCCGATAACGGATTTTTGGCGAACGGGTGCGGGCACTGCGAAGCGTCTTGAAAAATACGGGATGTATACAATGGGCGACGTGGCGAGAATGACCCTAAAAAACGAGGAGATCTTCTATAAAATTTTCGGTATAGATGCGGCGATACTGATAGATCACGCCTGGGGTATAGAACCTGTAGAGATAAAGGATATAAAAAGCTACAAAACCGAGAAAAATTCATTGAGCCAGGGGCAGGTTCTGTCGTGCCCTTACGATAACAAAAAAGCGCGTACCGTTATTTTTGAAATGGCGGATATGCTTGTGCTTGACCTGGTAAACGCAAACTGCGTAACAAATGCGATAACGCTTGAGATAGGATATGATAAAGAGTCGGTGGAAGATAAAAGCTATGAAGGCAAGATAAAAGAGGACCGTTACGGCAGGAAAATCCCCGAACACTCGCACGGCACGATAAGGCTTGGCGAATATACTTCTTCGTCAAAGCTGATAATCAAAAAAACACTGGAACTTTTTGACGATATAACCGATAAAGGTTTAAGAATACGCAGAATGTATATTATTGCAAACGATGTTATACCCGAAAACGAGGTGTACGGACAGATGGACCTTTTTACGCCGTATCGGGACAGGGAAAAAGAAAAACGTTTGCAAAAGGCTGCAATAGCACTTAAAAAGAAATATGGCGGAAACGCACTTTTAAGGGGCACAAATTTCACCGAGGGCGCCACCGCAAGGGAGCGAAATCAACAGATAGGGGGTCACAGGGCGTAATGGATAATTATGATGATATTATAAACAAAAGCCGCCCCGAGCATATAAACGATGAGTTTTCTGCAAAACATCCTAAAATGAGTATTGACGACCGTGCAAAAATATTTTCGCCCTTTGCGGCGCTTAGGGGTCACTCCGCGTATGTTCACAAAAGGGAAAGAACGACAGTCGGGAAAATAGAGCTTTCACCCGACGATGCGAAGGTACTGAGCGATATTTTGTCTGTAATTGCCGAAAAAGTAAGACTCGGCGAAAAGCCCGATGTATGCGTAACATATTTTATCCCCGATAAAGAAAGACGCGGTGAAGGCAGATATGCGGATATCAGCGGGAATATCCGAAAATTCAATACCGATATGGGTTTTCTTAAAATCGGGGATGAAAATATATTTTTTGAAAATATTTATTTTATAAAAATCAGATAAGTGAGAGTTTTTTCAGTTCAACTATCTGATCGCGAAGTTCGGCCGCTTTTTCAAAGTTCAACTCGCTTGCCTCACGTTTCATAATTACCGTCAGTTTTTCTATGGCCTTTAAAAGTTCGCCGCGGGACATAGACTCGGGGTCTTTTTCAAGCAGCATAGAAGTGCGCTTTTGTTCCTCGGTTTTGGTGATATGGATTATATCGTGAACTTTTTTTATGATGGTTTTCGGTACAATGCCGTGTTCAAGGTTGTATTCTTCCTGGATATTGCGGCGGCGGTTCGTTTCGTTAATGGCCTTTCGCATAGAGTCGGTCATTGTGTCGGCATACATTATTACACGGCCGTTTGCGTTTCTTGCGGCGCGTCCGACTGTCTGTATAAGCGATGTTTCCGAGCGCAAAAAGCCTTCTTTGTCGGCATCGAGTATTGCTACCAGGCTTACTTCGGGTATGTCAAGGCCCTCGCGCAAAAGATTTATGCCGACCAAAACGTCAAAAACATCCATACGCAGATCGCGTATTATTTCAAGGCGTTCAAGTGTATCTATATCGCTGTGCAGATATTTTACACGAATTCCCGCTTCACGCAGATAGTCGGTAAGGTCTTCCGCCATTTTTTTTGTAAGGGTGGTAACAAGTACCTTTTCTTTTTTTGCGGTAACAGCGTTTATTTCCGCAATAAGGTCGTCTATCTGTCCCGTAACGGGGCGCAGGCTTATCTCGGGGTCCAGCAGGCCCGTGGGACGTATTATCTGTTCGGCAGTCTGTTCGCTGTGTGCTTTTTCGTATTTATTGGGTGTTGCCGATACAAAAAGCATCTGTTTTATCTTGCCCTCAAACTCGGTAAATTTAAGTGGACGGTTATCCAGCGCGGAGGGCAAACGGAAACCGAAATCCACAAGTGTTGTCTTTCTTGAACGATCGCCCTCGTACATACCGCCAATCTGCGGTATCGTAACGTGTGATTCGTCTACCATGATCAGAAAATCATCGGGGAAATAATCTATAAGCGTATGCGGCATACTGCCGGGGGCACGGCCGTCAAGGTGGCGTGAGTAGTTTTCTATACCCGAACAGAATCCCATTTCCTGTATCATTTCCATATCGTAATTTGTGCGCTGTTCAAGGCGCTGTGCTTCGAGCAGCTTGTCCTGCGCTTTAAGCTCTTTTAATCTTTCGTCAAGTTCCTGTCTGATATCGCGAAGAGCGCGGTTAAGATTGTCGCGGTCCGTAACATAGTGCGATGCGGGGAAAATGGCTATATGATTTAATGTGCTTAAAACCTTGCCCGTAAGACTGTCAACCTCCGATATCCTGTCTATCTCGTCGCCGAAAAATTCTATTCGTATTGCAACATCGCTGCTGCTTGCAGGAAAAACTTCCACCGTATCGCCGCGCACACGGAAAGTACCGCGCACAAAGTTAAGGTCGTTTCTGTCGTATTGAATTTCGACCAACCGTCGTAAAACATCTTCCCGCGGATATTCCATACCCGGGCGGATGGAAAGGGTCATATTTTTATAATCTATCGGTGCGCCGAGACCGTAAATACAGCTTACGCTGGCTACAATAAGCACATCTTTCCGTTCAAAAAGCGCAGCTGTTGCGGAATGGCGCAGTTTGTCGATCTCCTCGTTTACGGCGCTGTCTTTTTCGATGTATGTATCAGACTGCGGCACATAAGCCTCGGGCTGATAATAATCGTAATAAGAAACAAAATATTCTACCGCGTTATCGGGGAAAAACTCCTTGAACTCGTTGTACAGCTGTGCGGCAAGCGTTTTGTTGTGCGCAATGACAAGAGTGGGTTTATTTATCCTTTCAATTATTTTTGCCATAGTAAATGTTTTGCCGCTGCCTGTGACACCAAGCAAGGTCTGAAATTTTTTTCCGTCCTCAAAACCTTTTGCAAGCGTATCTATCGCCTGCGGCTGATCGCCCGTGGGTTCATATTGCGAAACCACTTTAAAATCCATAAAAATCACCTCACAAAAATTGTATAGTATAAAACAGGTACAAGAACCGACGGCAAAAGATTGCCGACTTTGATCTTCTTTATCTCAAGTATATTTATGCCTATTGCGGCGATAAGCAGACCGCCGACTACGGAAATTTCGTTAAGAACGGTATCTGTCATTATCGGTGATAAAAGACCGGATAACAGTGCAAGTGAACCTTCGTACAAAAATACGGAAACAGAGGAAAGCAGAACGCCTACACCCATACTTGCCGCAAAAACTATCGATATAACGCCGTCAAGTACGCTTTTTACATACAATGTGGTATTATCTCCCGTCAAACCGCTTTCAAAAGCACCGAGGATCGCCATAGACCCAACGCAGTATAAAAGACTGCCGTTTACAAAGCCTTTTGAAATACCGCCGCCCGATGACGAAAATTTTTCTTCCAGTTTTTTGCCGAATTTATCCAGTTTATCCTCTATATCCACCAACTGCCCGAATATGCCGCCTATCATAAGGCTGACAACATAGAGCAGCGGGCTTGTATCGGGCGACTGCATTGCCGTAAGTGCCGTATTCAGCCCAAGCAGAAAAACCGCAAGTCCCGAAGCCTGTGTAACTATCTCCTGTAATTGTTTATTGAACTTTTCTTTTAAAATAAGTCCCATTAAGCCGCCCAAAATTATGGCGGCTGCATTTACCGTTGTACCGAGCATTTCAGTTGACCCCCAGTTTCTCGCTGCGTGCGTAGTAGAATAGATATTGCTGTGCATATCCCGCATATTTGCCCCATTTTTTTGCGGCAAAGGCGCTTATTTCTTCCTTTGGTGTGTCTTTGCCGTTAAAATACAAAAGTTCGGTAACGCGTTTTACCCATACGTCAACAGGATACATATCGCGTTTGCCAAGCGAGAACAAAAGCACGCAGTCGGCCACTTTCGGGCCAACGCCCTTTATTTTTAAAAGTTCTTTTTTTGCCTCTTCCGAGGGCATATCGGAAAGTGTATCAAGGTCTATTTCTTTGTTCAATAGTTTTTCTACGCAGTCGCAGAGGTATTTGGCGCGAAAACCCGTGCCGAGCGACATATAGTTTTCGTTTGTAACATCGGCAAGTACCGAAAGATCGGGAAAAAAACTTTCCTCATCGTTTGAGGGGCTGCCATAAGCCTTGGAAAGCCTTGAAATAATGCCCTTGATACGGGGTATGTTGTTGTTTTGAGATATAATAAAAGATATCAGCGTTTCAAACGGATCCTGGTTTAAAAGCCTTATGCCTCCTGCATATTCAACGGCTTTTTGCATTATCGGGTCGTCTTTTGAAATGATTTCTTTTATCTTTTTGTAGTCTGTATTCAAATCGAAATAATTATACCAAAGTGAGTTGAATTCCTCCTCGGTACAGGGCGAAAAGCGTACCGAAGTGCCGTTTTGTTCAATATCAAGCACCTTGTTTAAGGCTATTATGCGGTATTTGTTTTCGGATATTTTGTTAAAGCGAAAACACTGTCCGCATTCAAGTATTTCCGTTATGTTGAAACTGTCTGTTTCGGTAAGTTCAACAAAATTGTCATAATATGTTGTTTTCATAAATTTATCCCTTTTATATTGTGTAAAAATATGTTATAATTAATAAAAAAGCGAGGTGCACACTTATGAAAGAAAAAATATATACCATACCCG
>CAMNCZ010000039.1 GCA_946534775.1 uncultured Eubacteriaceae bacterium | reverse complement strand
ATGAATGTACAATAAATATCTCGCTTAATAGGAAAAAAGAAGGACGTAAAAGAACGACCGATGAGGTTGCCAGCGAAATGCGTAAAAAGCTTACAAATATCGCAGGTGCTGAAATAGAGGTAAGTTCATCGGGCACATCGATGGGTAACTATTCGTCGGCAGGCATTGAAATAGATGTATTCGGTGATGATTCGGAGGCTGCAAAAAAAGTCAGCGAGGATTTTGTTGAGATATTAAAAGGTTTCCCGGGTCTTGCCGATGTAAAATCGTCTTTAGAGGACAGTTCGCCCAACGCAACTATCCGTATAGATAAAAGAAAGGCAAACAGCCTTGGTATAAGCGTTTCAAGTATAGCAAATCTTTTAAGAACGGATATCACGGGTTCTTCGCCGACTAAATACAAAATAAACGGTGATGAATACGATATCAAGGTAGTGCTTGAAGACGATAAAGTCAACTATATATCCGATGTTGAACAGCTGCTTATCCCGACAACGGGCGGCGGTTCGGTGCCTTTAAGTGAAATAAGTGAGGTCATCGACGAAGAGGTACCCGTTGCCATATCCAGAGAAGATCAGAAAGATAAGATCGCCGTTACGGCTACACTTGACGACGCAGCCCTTTCGGAAGTTCAAAAAGAATTCAGGGATGCTATGAAAACATACAAGGTGCCTACATCCGTTACCTGGAAATTCGGCGGTGTGGCAGAACGTATGGCAGAGGCTTTCTCGGGACTTATCATAGCGCTTATAGTTGCCGTATTGCTTGTATATATGGTAATGGCAGCCGAATTTGAGGCATACAGCTTCCCGTTTATAGTTATGTTCTCCATACCTATCGCTATTACGGGCGGTTTGTTCGGTAACTTTATATGGGGACAGGACATATCGGTAACGACATTCCTTGGCCTTATAATGCTTGCAGGTGTCGTTGTTAACAACGCTATCGTGCTTATCGACTTTGCAAATCTTCAGGTAAGAGAGCACGGCAAGGGTTATAAAGAAGCTATGCTTATAGCAGGTCCCGTGCGTTTGAGACCTATCCTTATGTCAACGCTTACAACGGTGCTTGGTATGCTGCCTATGATGCTTTCACAGGCAGACGGTTCCGAAAGTATGCGCGGCCTCGCCGTAACGGTAGTATTCGGTCTTTCGTTCTCGACACTTGTAACATTGCTGCTTATTCCCGCAATTTATGTTGCATTTAACGAGCGTATAGACAGAAGAAAACAGAAAAAGCAGGCTAAAAAAGAAAGACGTGCCGCTAAAAAGGCGGCAGCGGCAAACAGCTGATAATTATTTGGGATACGGAATGTAAAGGTTCCGTATCCTTTTTTTGTAAAAAATTATTAAATATTTCGATATGTATTGAAATTAATGCATAAGTTGTGGTATAATGCTTAGTATGTATGTGGAAATACTATGATCGATACAGAGGTTATATTATGGCAGCAAAGACTAACAAAAAAAGTAAAAACAAAAAGAATAATAAAAACCTGAAATATTTTGCGGCCGCAGGAGTGATCGCGCTTATTGCGGTATTGATTTTTGCATTTAATCTCGGCAAAGAAACAAACCTTGGCGATAAGGCGGTAATGGCGGAACTTAATTATGAAACAGCATCCAAAACGTCTTTTCATATAAACGGAAAGAACATTTTTTACTGCTCAAAAGACGGTATGCGTATGCTTGATGAAAAGGGCAATACTTTATGGACTGATACTTATACCATGCAGCAGCCCGTGCTTCTGGGTGACGGCGATTATGCCGCTGTAGCCGAGGAAAGGGGCAGAGTAGTAAGGGTATATGATGTAAACGGCCTTATATACGAGATACAGGCGGAAAATCCGATAACCACATTTACCGTAAATAAAAAAGGCTATACGGCGGTCGTTATGGAAATGCCAAATGAATATCTTACAAATATTTACAATTCGCTTGGCAGCGTTGTTTCGATAAGCAGCTGTCCCGCAAGTGAAAGTATACCTATTGCAATAGATATATCCGACGATAGTGGCGTTTATGCAACGTCTTATATCGAAACAAATGCAGTAAGCTTTAAATCAAATGTTGTTATGCGCTATGTCGGCAAGGATATGGCGGCTACGGCCGAAACTATAGACGGTATGTTCACGGCTTTTTCGGGCGGAAACAGCATTGTCGGAAAGCTTGATTTCAGCGGTGAAAGCGCCCTTTGCGCAATAAGCGACAAAGAGATAGTGATGGCAGATATAGCCGCAGGCACCTGCACGGAAAAACTGCGCAGTGAGATAAACGGCATAATGACTGCTGTGGATGTGGGCGACAACGGTTCTGCCGCGATCGCACTGCGTGCGGAAAACGGCGGACATATCAGATGTTTTTCAAAAGCGGGAAAAGAAGCGGCATCTTTCGATACCGATGCCGAGGTAACATATTTAAAGGTATACAATGATCTTATACTTGCGGTAATGGGCACTAAACTTGCGGCTTTTGATTACAGCGGCAGTGAAGTTTGGGCGGTCATCTCCGGTCAGGATGTTAAGCAGGCGTTTATATTTGCATCAAATAACGAGATAGTTATAGCGGGCAGCAATAAAATGCGCACTATAAAGGTCAAAAAAGGTGAGACCATAAATGAGGGCGTTGCGGCCGATAACGAGGAAAAACCCGAAATAGTTACGGAAGAACGTGCCGAGACTGTGTCGGAAACTGTTGAGACTGTTTCGGAAGTAACGACCGAAACCGTTACCGAAGCGGCGGTTGTTGCCGATTTAGACGATGACGAAGGGTCCGACGATGAAGAATATTATGAGGACGAGGAATACGACGAAAATTACGGCGAAGATTATGAGGACGAGGAATATTACGACGAAGAAGACGAAGATTATTCCGATGATGAAGATTATTACTATGACGAAGAAGATGATTACAGCGAGGACTATGACGACGAAAATTATGACGAAGAAGATTATAACGAGGATGAAAATTAAAAAGGCGGTATTATAAATGTGTAATGCAGATATTTTTGTGCTTGCCGTTATGGCTGTATTTGTGCTTTACGGTATTTACAGCGGCTTTATAACGGCAATTATACGCGCGGCATCTACATTGGCGTCAACCGTGGTATCGCTTGTGGTTTATCCCGTTATAAGCGGCATATTAAGGCAAAGCAGTTTTTTTGAAATGCTTAAACAAGCTATAATAGATAAACTGGGTTTGAAACAAATGTTTATCGAAAATACCCGTCAGGCGCAGAATACGCTGATAGCAGGTCTTGCTTTGCCCGAGCCGTTTAAGGAAAAACTGACTGTCAACAATAATTCGGTTATATACGACCTTTTGGGTGTAGATAACTTGATCGACTACATTGGTTCGTTTTTGGCAAATATAATACTTAATGTTATAGTCAGCTTATCCGTATTTGCAATATGCTTTGCGGTAACAAGGTTTTTGTTGGTTACATTGAAGGTGCTAAAAAAAACGCCTGTTGTACGCACTATCGGCCGCGTGGGCGGCGGGCTTTTGGGCCTTGTGACATCGATAGTGTTTATATGGGCGCTTTTTGCGGTAATGGATGCGTTTGCCGCACAGCCGTTTTTTGAAACGATATATAATGATATAGTGCAGTCGAAGATCGCTATAGTTTTATATAATACCGATATTATTCGTGGTTTTATGCTGAAAAGGATGTTCTGATGATTGAAAGTTATTTTACGGTCGCAGGTACGGGCGAAGCGGAGATAGTTGAGAAAAAATCGCGCTTTATAGCGCACGTTATTCCCGTGACAGAAGAAAAAGAGGCTATAGAGCATATAGAAAAAATAAAAAAACAGTACTGGGATGCACGCCACAACTGCTATGCTTTTGTGCTTGGGCTTGACGGGCGCATACAAAGATATTCCGACGACGGAGAACCGGGCGGTACGGCGGGTATGCCTATGCTTGAGGTTCTTATCGGTGAAAATGTAAAAAATGTGTTGGTCGTGGTCACAAGATATTTCGGCGGTACGCTTTTGGGCACGGGAGGTCTTGTGCGTGCTTACAGCAAAAGCACAAAAGAGGGGCTTTTGGCTGCGGGCATTGTTGAAAGAGTGTTATACCGCCGCATAAATGTGACGGTAAGCTATGATCTCGGCGGAAAAGTGCAGTATGAAACAATGCAGAACGGCCACATTATAGAAGATACCGTTTATACGGAAAATGTCTGCTATAAACTGCTGGTTCGGGTATCGCAGGCCGATAAATTTATTAAAGATATAACAAATGCGGCAAACGGCAGGGCGGCAATAGAAGTCCTTGACGATATATATAAATAAATTTGTCTATTTAAAGGAGTTTTTGAAATGATAGAAGTAAGCGGACTGACAAAAATCTACGGCTCACACGCGGCTGTGGACCATATAAATTTTACCGTCAATGACGGGGAAATAGTCGGTTTTTTGGGGCCCAACGGCGCGGGCAAAACAACAACGATGAATATGATGACGGGGTTTATTTCTTCGACCGAGGGCAGTGTAAAGATAAACGGGTTCGACATACTTGACGAGCCCGAACAGGCTAAAAAACAGCTTGGCTATCTGCCCGATGTACCGCCTTTATACGGAGATATGCGAGTTACGGAGTATCTTGATTTTGTGTGCGATATAAAGGGTGTGCCAAAAGCAAAGCGCCCCGAAATGCTTAAATATATTATGGAGACCGTAAAAATAACGGACCATTCTCACCGTATAGTCAAAAATCTTTCAAAAGGCTATCGTCAGCGCGTAGGCCTTGCACAGGCAATGGTGGGCTTTCCGAAGGTGCTTATACTTGATGAACCCACGGTCGGTCTTGACCCTAAGCAGATAATAGAGATGCGCGATGTTATCAGGGCACTCGGCAAGCGCCATACGGTAATTCTGAGTTCCCATATCCTGGGCGAGGTAAGCGCGGTTTGCGACAGGATAATAATTATAAACAAAGGAAAAATCGTTGCCGATGCACCTGCGGAAAGACTTACCGAGGGTACGGGACATACAAACCAGCTTGTGCGTGTTGACTGTACACGCGAAAAAGCGGAGGAAACAATAAAAAACATACCGCTTATAAAAGAATACTCGATAAACGAAAAAGACGGCGAACTTGAAATATCGCTTTCGGGCGAAGAGGATATTCGTGCGGCGGTCTCAAAGGCCTTTGCAAAAGCAGATATTCCCGTGCTGATGTTAAAGCCTGCGGCGCTTACGCTTGAAGAGATATTCCTTAAAATAATAAGCGGAGAATCGCCCGAAATAACTGTAGGGGCAGAAAATAAAACTACAGCGGAAAAAACGGAAGAACAGGCTGAAAAAGCAACAGAAGAGGAGACAGAAAAATGATATCCATATATAAAAAAGAACTTTGGTCATATTTTACTACCTTTACGGGATATGCCTTTCTGGGCTTTTTTGTGCTTATAACTGGCTATTTTTTTGCGGCGCAGAACCTTGCGTCATACAGTGCAAACTACAATGATGTACTTGTTTCAACAATGATAATGTTTCTTATACTTGTGCCTGTGCTTACAATGCGTTCTTTTGCGGAAGAAAGCAGGCAAAAAACGGATCAGCTTCTGCTGACATCTCCCGTTTCCATAAATGCGGTCGTTATAGGCAAGTTTCTTGCGGCAGTAACGCTTTATCTTATAGGTATACTTATAACGGCGATTTTTCCGCTTATACTCTCAAAATACGGCAATGTTGACACAAGCGCAACCGTTTGCTGCTTTATAGGTTATTTTCTTATGGGCAGCTGTCTTATCAGTGTAGGTATTTATATTTCCGTGCTGACGGATAATCAGATAGTGGCGGCAGCGGGTACTTTCTGCGTGCTGTTTTTGCTTTTAATGATGGATAATATTGCATCAAGTGCGCCGATAACAAGAAAAGCGTCGCTTGTTTTTGCCGCGGTAATAGCTGTTGCCATAGCGGGAACAGTGTATACGGGCACAAAAAGCCTTGCCGCATCAGGAATATTTGCGCTTTTGGGTGCTGCGGTGATAGGGCTTTGCTATATAATAAAGCCCGAACTTTTTGACGGACTTATTATCAACTCCCTTGGCTGGCTTTCGGTGCTTTCGCGCTTTGAAAACTTTTATCTTGGCGTGTTCGGTATATCGGATGTGGTCTATTATATGACCTTCAGCGGCGTATTTTTGTTTTTAACGGCAAACAGCATTGAAAAAAGACGCTGGAGCTGATACGGGGGGAACAATAAAATGAAGAAATTTTTTACAGATAAAAAAATAAGATACGGCACGTTTTCTACCGTGATAACGCTGGTATTTATAGTGGTGCTTATAGTGGTAAACCTTATAATAGGCGAGCTTGACCACAAATTTGATATGACATCCGCCGATACCTATTCCATAAGCGACAAAACAAAGACTGTGCTTGATGGCCTTGACAAAGATATAACCATATATACATTGTTTAAAACAGGTAATTCCGATAATATAGTTACACGCGTACAGCGTGTGCTGGATCAGTATGCGGAAAATCCTCATATCAAAGTCGAAAACAAGGACCTGTATTTATATCCCGAATTTATGAAGGATTACTACAGCGAGGATAAACCGCTTGCGGTAAACAGCATTGTTGTTACAAACGCTAACAACGAAAAAGAAAGATTTAAAATAATCAATTATGAAGATTATTTTGATACTTCGGGTACTTTTAACGTTGAAAGCTGCGTTACAAGTGCAATAAATTATGTCGGACTTGAAAGCGACAGTGTTGTATATGCCATAACGGGACACGGCGAGATAGAACCCGATAAATTTACAAATTTTGTAAAGCAGGCCAATCTTGCAAATTATGAGTTTAAGACAGTTAATTTGCTTGAAAACGATATCCCCGATGATTGCACGGTTTTGCTTATGACCACCTGCTACCGCGATTATTCCGAAGACGAAGTACAGAAAATCAAGGATTATCTGACAGCCGACGGCCGTCTTATGTGTGTGGCAAGCGACATAAACAAAGAAGATCATCCCAATATGGTAAGTATTTTAAATGCCTACGGTGTGGATATCGGCAAAATATATATAATGGAGAGCGATCCGAAAAATTATATGCAGCTGCCGTTTGAAGTTATGGCACAGCAGACCGATCACAGCATAAACAACAGCCTTAAAGAGGGCAATTACAAGGTGCTTGCCTACGGTACAAACGATATATCGGTTATGGACCTTAAAAAACAGGGGCTTGAAATTGAAGACGTGCTGACAAGTTCGGCAACTTCCTATATAAAAACGGATGGAAACAAGTCCTACAACTATGAAGAGGGTGACAAGACAGGCCCGTTTACGATAGCTGCGGCAATAACCGACAAAACTTATACCGATACTTCTCACAGTACAAAACTTATGGTGATAGGCAGTTTTTATATGCTTGATGCAAAGGTCGATTCGGCGGTGAACGGCGCAAATTCGACTTTCCTTGTAAACAGCCTTAACTGGCTTAATGACAGTGAGGACAGCATTTATATCAGGCCTAAGACCCTTGCAGGCGAAAGCATAGTTATAGATGCGGGCACCGTAAATAAAATAAAAATATTTGCGTGGGGCGTTATCCCGGGAATAATATTTGCAGTCGGAATTATTGTTTGTCTGCGAAGAAGAAACGGATAAGCATTTTTAGGAGTTGTTT
>CAMNCZ010000038.1 GCA_946534775.1 uncultured Eubacteriaceae bacterium | reverse complement strand
TGCTTTTCCTCGGGCTCATACTCGCGTTTTTCGGGCTTATTCCAGCTTTTATGATCGTCCGTGGAAAAGATATCCGAATATTCGTCAACGGCCGCATCGTCAACATTTTTTAAATATGCATACACTTTTTCCGCGGTAAGCGGGTGCATAAAAGCGGAAAGTTTGTATATTACCGCATTTTTTTCGTTTTGCTTTTCGTTTGCAAAAAATGAACCGTCCAATTCCGCGATAAGGCTTTCAACAGCAATATCGCAGGCGGCATCCCAGCGTTTTTTGTCCATACCCGCGTTTATAAACCAATGTCTGAAAACGCAGTGCAAAACAAGGTGAAGTATATCGTGAACAGGCAGTCTTTCGGCCGTTTTGTAACGCTGTATAAGATAGCTTGGGTCGTAAAACAGTCTTTTGCCGTCTGTCGCATAACTGCCCTTATACACCACAGGCACAAGCATATTCACCGACTTTGTAAAATACCGCAGGTTAAGAAAAATAACATTTCTTGATGTATCTATTATTTTTGCCGATACGGCATTTATTTTTTCATCAAAATCCGTATTCCCCATAGAGCCTCCGAAAAAACATAGTTTTAAAAACGGCGCCGCCATTTTCAAGCAACGCCGTTTGGTTGTTATACCGCTGATTTGCGCAATGTGTCATTAATGTCGTCAACAAGTTTTGTGATTTCAACAATAGCTTTCTGAATAAGCTCGGAACTCCGATTTGTTGCATTTACATTGTCATCCAGCGCGCTGAATGCCTGAATGGTAGTTTCAAGTATGCTGACAAGCTGCTTAACTGTATCTTCATCCATCGTATCGTTTTCGTTACAAAATGCCACGATATTTTTAAGCAGGTCGCTAACAACTGCCGCTCTCTCACTTGTTGCAGTCGTTGAGCCGTCAATGGTATCCATATTTTTATTGATATCCTTAACATCGCCTTTAAGCCGATCGGAAAGACGCAGACACTCGGCTGTGATCTCGGCCAGTTTCTCATGCTGTTCCTGCAGCTGGCTGTGACGTGCGACGAGAACGCTCTTTGCGTGTACAACACAGTTATCGGGTGTATTAAGGCCCCTGTAAATCGCAATTGCCATATCACGGCAGGAACGGTAGCCACAGGCGTGACAGTTAAATGTTCTGTCGGCAACGGTGTGCTTGCCCATCTTTTCATAAACGGGATCAAGCTGCCTTTCCGAAGGCATAGGCGTAGGTGTTACCTGACGATACTTTCTCATAAAATCCTGAATGTTAAGCTCTTCATCGAATTTTCTGAACAATCTGTCCTCACCTTTGCCGAAAAGGCCTGTTTTACGACGTTTTTTAGTCTCTTTTTCAATATCGCGCATAGTTGCCATAACATCAAACATTGTTTGATTTGTACCCGAAGCGGGGCCGATGTTGCAGCCAAACTCACACGAAAGCACATCAAATACTTCGGGATGCTTAAACTCGGGCATTTCCGCATACATATCAAGTTCGGGATAAACCTTGTGCACACCCTCCGATGTAGTAATGTTTATATCGGGATCGTGCAGCCAGATGTTATCGCGAAGTCCGCCCGGCCTTGGGTAAACCGCACCCACCTGACCCTGCTGGTCGTCAAACTTGTACTCGTAATCATCCATTGCATTTGACGGTATTCTTATATTGTTCTTTTCAAAATATTCGTTAAGTTTTTTAAACGTAACATTGTAATCGACAAGCTTTGTTTCAACAAACTCCGTCTTTTTTGCAATACAGGGCGAAAGTACCGCTATGGGGTTCATTTTAAGCAGATAGTTTTTTATATATGTTACCGCACAGCTTATCGGGCTGTGAATAGGTGAAAGATTATTCAAAAGCTTGGGCTGATAAATCTCTATATACTTAACAATGGCCGCACAGGGCTGGGTAATAACATTTCCCACCATTTTTTCTTCAAGCGCGCGAACATGCGCCCAGGTACAGATATCAGCGCCGAACGATACATCATAGATGATGCAGCCCTGTTTTCTGAACCAATCCAAAATACCTTTCCACTGGGTCGGGAAAACCGTTTTTATGGCAGGTGTTGCCAAAATTATAAGCTTATCGCGCTTCATACGCTCAATAGCCATATCCGTATCATCGATGTAATCACGGGCGCCGTGGTTGCAGGAACGCACGCACTCACCGCAGGTGATACACCTCTCCGGATTTACCGTTGTAACAAAACGGCCGTCTTCCAGCTGCTTTGTTATATTAGCTTCGGGCGCGGGACAGTTTCTTACACAAGCGTTGCATCCCACGCATTTATCCGCATTAACAACAATTATTTCATTCATTACTTTTACACTCCTTAAAAATCCGACGCTTCGCGGCGCATTTTTTACTTCTTAAATATAGGGAACTGCTTTATCCCATCCCCGCGGCAAATAAACACCGCTTAATTATTTTTTGCCAAGCGATTCAGCCTGTTTTTGCAGCGCAGAAAGGTCTATACCGCCCTTATTCTGCTTTTTGCCGCCCATAGAATCGGCCTGTTTCTGCAAAGCGGAAAGGTCTATGCCGCCTTTTTTGGTGCCGTTATCGCCGCCGATGGAGTTTGCCATTTTCTGCAGATTTTCAAGACCGCTGTTCTTTTTCTTTTCGGGCTGACCCTGCTGTTGCTGCTGTGGTTGCTGAGGCTTGTTCTGATTTTTCTGCTGAGGCTGAATATACTTAGGCTCCTGAGGCAGTTTCGGTGAGTAGGTCTTAGCCTGCTGGAATTTGGGAACACCGCCGCTTTTAAGCGTATTTTCGGTGCCCGTGATAAGTTCCTGCGCCTTTACAAGGTCATTGAGACCGTTTCTGCTGAATTCGTCAAGGACAGCCTTGATATTTGCCACTTCTGCCGTAAGGCCTTCGATATTTTCAAGCATAGCCGCACGCATATTGTTTGTTGCAACATTCATCTGCTCTACATCGTTCTGTGCGTTCGCCGTCGCGATAGCTGCGTTTTTTTCGGCCTCGTAAACTATCTTTGCCGCCTCGTTGTTGGCATCTCTTACAATATCTTCCGCAAGCGCCATAGCCTCGTCCTTTACCTTGTCCGCCTCCGCCTTTGCGGTTGCTTTAAGGTTGTTGCCCGTTTTCTGGGCTTCAAGGAAAATATTGCTTAAAGCCATAGCTTCGTCGCCGCCCTGCATAGCGCTTATTTTTGCGTTTGCATCGGCAAGGCTTGCGCTGAGTTCCGCAGCCGCACTGTGCAGTGTCTTTATTTCGTCGTCCTTTGCACTTATCTGATCTTCGTAGCTTCTCAGCATACCTTCAAAAGTCTCATTTTGCGCAACGGCCTCGGACAGTTTTGCCCTGTCTGCCGCCATAGCAGCTTCATAAGCCTCCGCCTCACTGCCGCCCGACTTATAAACATTAAGCTGTGCCCTGGATTCTTCAAGCTGGTTCTTCAATTCTGAAATACGCAAATTATATGATGCAAATTGCTTTAAAACATCGTCCTTGTCATAACCGCCGTATGTAACCGTTTTCATAAATTTTGTTTCAGCCATTTTCTCATCCTCCTATAAAAAAATCCGACGCCTTGCGGCGCATTTTTGTTCAATAGCCAATCATTCCTATTTTCTTATCACACATATCACACACATACTCCTATGATAAGATATATAAATATAATATAACAAAAAGCAAAAAATTTCAACAATTTAGTCGTAAAAATCATAGTCTCTTTGTAAAAATCTACTATTTTAACAATTTTTCGTGTGAATAAGACTGTCAAAATGTACATTTTTACAAAATAATCAAGCCCAATAATAAGTTAGTTTAACCAAACCGTATTTTATGCACAAAAAAAGCGGAGTCATACCGTTGAAAAACGCTGTATATCAACGATACGACCCCGTTTTATTAAGAATATCATTTTACCAATAGTTTTCGCTGTCCGCTATGATTTTTTTGACCTCGGGGTTTTCGTACAGCCCCAGGTCAAATAACTTGTCCGCCTGGCGGTTCGTTATCTTTCCGCTCATAGAATACACGAACTGTCCGTGCCGGCGCTCGGTGCCGTCCCATGAGTCTATTATCTTTATCCAGCCTGCCCTGCCAAGTGCGCGTTCATAATACTCTGTAGGCGGCAAAAACTTTTTCGCAAGCGCCTTTGCGGCCTTTGTATGCCCCGTATAATCGCAGGAATAGGTATCGCCGTCGGGCGACATCCACCCCAGCTTAAAGTTTTTGTCGTTTTTAAAAAACATTTTTTCCACCGGCAGCGGATATTCCTCGTCTGATTCTATTATCTCGGTAAAATTCGGGTCTGTTTCGCCGTCAAAGCGAAAATATCCGCCTTTTCCGTCAAGCACCACAGGAAGAGTATCCTTTTGTATTATGCCCTCAAAGGAAGTGCCTTCCAGACTTTCTATCGTATCGCAGTACTCATAGCAGTAATATCCCGTTTCACTTTTGTAAACCGCATACTTTTTCACAGGCACCCTCCTTTCATATATATGGTATCACCATCGGATAGACCTTATCGTCTTCTATTTTAATTATGCCGTAGCTGGCCCTCGATTCGCCGCGCGGCTCGCTAAGGCTGCCCGGGTTAAGGTAAAATATACCGTTTTTCATCTGCAAATCGGGCTTGTGGGTATGCCCGTACAGGCATATATCCGCCTGCATTTCCTCCGCACGCCGTTCAAGCCTTGCCGTAGTGTAATTGACATTATATGTGTGTCCGTGTGCAAAAAACACCCTTTTCCCGCCTATATGCAGCAACACCTCAAGCGGCACCGCGCCAATTTTGTCGCAGTTTCCCGCCACCATATAAACAGGCATATCGTGAATTATTTTTTTCAGCAACTCCGCATCTTCGATATTATCGCCAAGATGTATCACCGCGTGGACCCTTTTTGCCATATCCTTTAAAAGTTCGGCAGCTCTGCCCGTTTTGCGGTGTGTATCGCTTATTACAAGAATTCTCATATAATCACCGACCAATATCCCCGACTGTTCCCCAAAAGTTTCCCTTATTTTTTGAAAATACCCATAATGCCGCGCATAATGCTTCTTCCCGCATCGCGGCCTATCTGACTTGCGCTGCTGCGCAGTGCGCTTGTGGCGATCTTTTCAAACATCTCGCCTTTCTTTTTTGCCTCTTTTTCGGCAGCTATACGCTCACGCTCGGCTTTCTTTTCTGCCTCTCGCTGTTCGCGTTCTATGCGTTTTTCCTCGGCTATACGCTGTCTTTCGGCTTCCTTTTCTTCCGCAGCGCGCTGTTTTTCCTCCGCCTTGCGCTCTTCTTCGGCCTCTTTGGCCTTTTGCTCGTCAACTGCGGCCTGCTCCGCCATACCCTTTAAGTTTTCGTAAGCACTTATATTATCGACCGATTCTTTGTATTTTAAATAAAACTCACTTGCCATTATCATATTTTGGCGCTTTGTTTCGTCAACGGGGCCCATAAAACTCTTAGGCGGCAGAATAAACGCACGCTGCACCACCTGCGGCGCGCCCTCGCTGTCAAGGAAGGAAACAAGCGCTTCGCCCGTACCCAAAAGGCTTATCACTTCGGCAGTGTTGAAATTCGGGTTTACGCGGAAGGTATCGGCAGCCGTCTTTACCGCCTTTTGCTCGGAAGGCGTAAACGCCCTTAAAGCGTGCTGTATGCGGTTGCCAAGCTGCGCAAGTATGGTCTCGGGTATATCCGAAGGGCTTTGTGTAATAAAATAGATACCTATGCCCTTTGAACGGATAAGCCTGATGACCTGTTCTATCTTATCCAAAAGCGCTTTTGGCGCATCTTTGAACAGCAGATGCGCTTCATCAAAGAAAAACGCCATACGCGGCTTGTCCATATCGCCCACTTCGGGGAAGGTTTCGTATAGATCCGTCAAAAGCCAAAGAAGAAATGTCGAGTACAATTTCGGGTTTGTGCCCAGTTTCACGCAGTCCAGCACATTGATGATACCGCGGCTGTTGATATCCGTTTTTACCCAGTCGCGTATATCCAGATCGGGTTCTCCGAAAAAGATATTTCCGCCCGCATCCTCAAGCGAAAGCAGCGCACGCACTATCGCGCCGACCGTCTGACGCGAGATATTGCCGTATTCAAACTGAAGGTCCTTTGCATTGTCACCGATATACTGAAGCATAGCCTTTAAATCTTTTATATCTATCAAAAGCAGCTGCATATCGTCCGCCACGCGAAAAGCTATATCCAATACGCCCGACTGCGTATCGTTAAGATCGAGAAGCCTTGCGAGAAGCGTTGAACCCATACCCGATATCGTCGTTCTTACGGGTATGCCTTTTTCGCCCAGCACATCCCAAAACATAACGGGGTATTCCTTAAATTCAAAAGGCTCCGTCACACCGCACTTTTCCAGCTGACTTGTGACCTTGTCGCTCTGTACGCCCGCCTGCGCAATGCCGCTTACATCGCCCTTTATATCTACCATAAACACGGGAACACCTATATCACTGAAAGTTTCCGCCATAACTTTAAGGCTTACCGTTTTGCCCGTACCCGTTGCGCCCGCGATAAGTCCGTGTCTGTTTGCCATTTTGGGTTCCAGATAAATAGGTGTTTCGCCCGTTGCTATCCATAGTTTTCCGTCGTTTGTGTACATAATTTCCCTCCTGCCGTGATTTTTGTCGATATTTCCTGTTTATATCTTATCATAACAAGCTTTTTTTGTCAATGTGCCGCGGTTTCCGAAATATCCGTTTTTTTCGTTTTTAATGCGTGTTTCAGATACCTTGCAGACAGCAGAAAAATATCCGCGTTATACATAAACATCAAAAAAATCACCAAATCAAAACGATATTTTACCCACATTACAAGGCAAAATACAGCCGCAATAAAATTTATCGCACCTGCAATCACAACAATGACCGAAGCAAATATCAGCACGGTCGGTTTTACTTTTCCACTCAAAAAACCGACCGTAAACAGCGCCGCAAAATATACAAACAATATTATCGCTTCGGCCGCGTATACATCCCACGAAAACAGCCGAAAATTCAGCCCTTTGTCATTTAACATATAAATAACCGTAATATTTGCAAGCATAACATACAACACAAAGCCAAGCACCACACCAAACATAATAAGCGGCTCAAACCTGCGTGCGGAAAATATGCAGTTGCCGACATTTACAACCGATATGACGATCGGCAGATACAATGTTATCGCAAAAAGCAGCGCAGTTTCCCAATTAACAAAAAGCATTATAAAAAGCACAGCCAACGACAGTAAAAACAGCCACCATACCGCAACGCCGATATTATCCTTTAAATCGTTTTTTTTACTCTCTTTCATATTAACACCTCATTTTATCACCTTATTCAGTGCCTCAAAAAACCTTTCGTTTTCACCGTGCGTTTTTACCGCGATACGATAAAAGCCGTTCAGGCCGAAACTTGCACAGTCTCTTATCAAAATATTTTTTTCAAGCATTTTTTCATAAAGCGGTATATCGGTTTTAAAAAGAATAAAATTGACATCCGACCGAAAATATTTAATGTCCGAATTTTCAAATTGTTTGTATATATATTCCTTTTCTTTTTTTATATATTCATTTGTTTTTTTAACAAAATCGTTTTCTTCAAGTGCCGCGAGTCCCGCCGCCTGTGCGGGTATCGACACACTCCAGCGGGGTTTGGCGGCGTATGTTTTTTTGATGATATCCTTATCTGCGCAGACTGCATACCCAAGCCTCAGCCCCGGAATGGCATACATTTTTGTAAACGATTTTAGTTTTATAACATTTCCGCCGA
>CAMNCZ010000037.1 GCA_946534775.1 uncultured Eubacteriaceae bacterium | reverse complement strand
CTATCCGATGTCAAGTGCATCGCATTTTGATTATTTGATAAAACATTCATATATAAATGTCATAACAATTAGTTAATCTTAACTAATTATATAGAACTTTTCCTTTTTTGTCAAGTAATTGTTTTTGTCAAAATTATCCGCAGTACAAACAATACATATCATCACCGATCGCCGCTTTATTTCCGGTCAAAAAAGCACCCCTTTCGGAGTGCGTGTTTGTTGTATTATGTTGATCGCTGTGTTATAATACACTTGTGTCGTCTCCCACCGACAGGGAAGGAGGTGTAGTGGCATGTCCTACATAGTTTCTTTTGTAATATCTGTCATGGCAAGTATAGCGGCGTATTATATTTGCAAATGGCTCGACAGATAGCACGGCACATTGAGCCTCGAATCTAAGGGAATTACGAAAGTATGAACCGGACTAAAAAACCCCCATCGAGCGGCATCTCTTTGGGGGTTTGTTCGCGTGTAATGAACATGTCATACTACACAGCTCTTTTGTTGTACTTACATTATACAGCCGCCATACCGTTTTGTCAAGCATTTACTCTTCTTTTGTTTCATATACATTGTTTTGTCAAAAATGTTTTATTAAACTATTGCTTTTATACCCTTATTTATGATATGATAGTAATTAGACAAATTTACGGACAGATAGAAGGTGTAATATGGTTAGAAAAAACAAAAACTCAAAAGCGCCCGCACAAAAAATGCAATGGGATTCGCAGCCTTTATCCGCAGTGGCTTTTTGTATTTTGGGCGCAGTTATCAACATTGCGGGGTCATCTATAGCGGCACACTTCAAGCTGCCCCTCTATCTTGACTCCATCGGCACGGTGCTTGTGGCTTCATTTGGCGGATATATGCCCGGTATTGCGGTTGGATATATCACAAATATTATAAACGGCATTACCGACATAACAAATGCCTATTACGCCGTTATAAACGTGATTATCGCGCTTCTTGCCGCATTTTTCGCAAAAAGGGGCTTTTTTGAACGCCCGCTTAAAACCGTGCTTGCGATATTGGCCTTTGCGGGCATAGGCGGTATACTCGGCTCGCTTATAACATATTTTTTATATGGATTTAACATTGGCGAGGGCATTTCGGCGCCGTTTGCGACATATATACACGAAAATATCATCAACAACGTTTTTTGGGCGCAGCTGACGGCCGATTTTATTATAGATGTTGCGGATAAGGCCATTACGGTCACGCTGGTAATAATAATTATGCGTTTTATCCCCGCAAGGCTTAAACCGCTTATCCATTTTTACGGCTGGCGCCAGAAACCCCTGTCGGAAATTGAACGTGAAGCGGCAGGCGTACAGCGCACACGCAGTATTTCGTTAAGGCACAAAATACTTATTGTTATAAGTACCGCGGTAATAATCATTGCGGCATCGACAGTGACTGTTACCACAGTGCTTTATCATCGCGCCATACTTGATGAAAACGAGGCCGCCTGCCAGTCGGTAGTTTCCCTTGTGCGCGCTACCATCAACGGCGACGATATCGATAAATATCTTGAAAAAGGCAACCGCACCACGGGCTATGACACAACTGTGCAGCGGCTTTATGCCATAAAGGATTCTTCGCCAAATATACAATATATTTATGTATATAAGATCGAGAAAGACGGCTGCCACGTCGTTTTTGACCTTGACAGCGTAGATGAAAACGGCAACATTCAGCCCGCCTCAAAACTTGGCGATGTAATAGATTTTGACCCGAGTTTTGAAAAATATGTGCCCGATCTGCTTGAAGGCAAGCCGATACCGCCTATCAATTCAAACGACACTTACGGCTGGCTTATGACCGTGTACGAACCTATCTACCGCACGGACGGCACCTGCGCTGCTTACGCGGCGGCAGATATTTCCCTGCAGACCGTCACCCTGCACGAGATAAGTTATCTTGTAAAATGTACCTCGCTGTTTTTTGCATTTTTTATACTGATACTTGCAATCGGGCTTTGGCTTGCGGAGTACCACATTATCCTGCCTATCAACACAATGTCGATAGCTGCCGAGGATTTTGCCTTTAACTCCGAAAAAGAACGAAACAAGAGTGTCGAACACTTCAAGCGCCTTGATATTTCCACGGGCGACGAGATAGAACGACTTTACAACTCTTTCACAAAAACCATTGACGAGACCGACGGCTATATCGAGGATATACAAAACAAGGGCCGACTTATCAGCAAAATGCAGAACGGACTTATACTTGTGCTTGCCGATATAGTTGAAAGCCGTGACAAATGCACGGGCGACCATATAAAGAAAACCGCGGCGTACACCCGCATTATTATGGAGCAGTTAAAGAAAAACGGCAAATACACAAGCATACTTACCGACAATTATATAGAGGATGTGGTAAACTCCGCACCTCTGCACGATATCGGCAAAATAAAGATACCCGACAGCATACTTAACAAACCCGGCAAGCTGACCGACGAGGAATTTGCGGTAATGAAGCAGCACACGACAGCGGGCGGCGAAATAATCGACGGCGCTATCGATCTTGTTTCCGAAGCAGGCTACCTTATGGAGGCCAAAAATCTTGCCCTGTATCACCACGAAAAGTGGAACGGGTCGGGCTATCCCAAGGGGCTCAAAGGCGAACAGATCCCGCTGTCTGCCAGGATAATGGCTGTTGCCGATGTATTTGACGCCCTTGTTTCAAGACGAAGCTACAAAGAACCTTTTTCGTTTGAAAAATCGCTTGCAATAATCATCGAGGGTTCGGGAAATCACTTTGAGCCCGCTATAGTTGATGCTTTTGTAGGCGCAAAGGAAGAAGTACGACGTATCTCCGAAATGAATATGTCAAATGAAAACTCCGAAATTTGAACATAAGATAAGGAAACCTGTTATGAAAAAAATTTTTAATATAAAAAAAATTTTATTAATATTATTTTGTACCGCGGCTTTATGCGGCTGCAACTCTTCCAACAACGTCGAAAATACGTCACAGTCGGGAGAAACAAAAAGTATTACAATAGCCGACGAGCCCGCAGACAACTCCTTATCGTATTCGGACTTTAAAGAAAATATCGCGGTGCTTGAAAAAGCGTACAACGAAACCGCCGCAGCGTACACCGACCCGTCTGTACCTGCAAACGAAACGGTGGAAAGCGCGCTTGACAAGGCAGCGGAACTTTTAAACAACTACCTTGATATGACCGAAGACGAATACAAGATGACGCAAATGGACGGAAACAATCTGAAAATAAGCCAGTCTGCATCAGAGCTGCAAAAAGTCAGGGAATCTATAAAAAAATAAATAAAAAAAGAACGGAAAGCCTTTCAATAGCCTTCCGTTCTTCTTTTTTTACGCATTTCTATACGCTTTTGCGCGCCTTCCCATTCGGCTTTTTCAATTTCCGTTTTGGGTTCAACGGTATATTTAACGGGAACGGGCGTACCGTTTTTGTCAACGCACACCTCGGTAAAATAAGCGTGGTTTATAACGTGGCGCTTTCCCGTTTCACATTCCTCAACATAAACGTCGGTACGCACTTCCATAGAAGTCCTGCCGACATAAGTTATTTTTGCAGTTATAGCGATGACATCACCTATATAAGCGCCCTTTTTAAATTGAAGATTATCGACTGCCGCGGTCGTTATCATACCGCCGCTGTGACGCATAGCGCAGATGCCCGCAGCTTCATCCATCCACTGCATAAGCCTGCCGCCGAAAAGCCTTGTGCCGCCGTTTATATCCTCGTGCTTTATAAGGCGCATACATTCCGTCAGGGAATCACTGACATTTTTGATCCCGCGTTCCATATAACAGCTCCTTTGCATTGCCGCAAGTCACCGCATCCCTTACCGCCTTGTCGGGCAAAAGACGTTCTATTCTTTCAACATAATCTTTCTGTCCGCTCCACGGGCTGTCCGTTGCAAAAAGAATACGCTTGTGACCGTGCTTTTTCAAAATTTTATCAAACATTTCGGGCTTTATATACTCAAAACAAAACGCCGTATCAAGCCAGATATCAAGCCCGCACAAAAGTTCAAGCACATCATCCCACTGTTCCCAGCCGCCAAGATGCGCAAGCACCAGTTTTTCGGGATGTATCTCGTTTATCATATCCAGCGTTTTTTGCGGCGGGCAATGCACGGGATCGCCGTAGCCTATATCCTCGCCCGCGTGTACGACAATTATCATATCAAGCGCGGATGCTTCGTAAATAAGCCGTTTGCAGTTTATATCGTCTATAAATATATCCTGATAGTCGGGATGCAGTTTTATTCCCTTAAAGCCCGCATTTTTAAGCGTTTTAAGGTGCTGTTTATAATCCGTATCCAGTGGGTGTATGCCGCCAAGCGACAAAAGTTTTCCGTCATACTTTTCGTTTATTTCCGCCGCAAAGCGCGTTATGGAATCAAACTGCTGCGGTTTTGTGGCAACGGGCAGCACCACGGACAGATCGACACCGCCGTCTTCCATACTTTTCACAAGCCCTGCCGCCGTACCGTCGATCTTATTTTTTACCCCGCTTTTAGCCGAAAGAAATTCGATACTTCTTTCGGCTATTTTTTCGGGGAAAATATGAGTATGAAAATCTATTATCATAGTCTTGCTTATTTAAGGGTGCTTTCTTCGTAAAGGTTACGTTTATCGATTATTCTGACCGCCTTGCCTTCACTTCTCGGGATAGTCTTAGGCTCTACCAGTTTGACCTTGACTGCTATGCCAAGCATAGATTTAAGTTTGGCGATAAGCTGGCCTTCGCGCTCGATCTTATCCATAACATCCTTAGGCGGCTTATCGGGCAGCCACTCAACATCACAAGCAATGGTATCGGAGTTGTTCTTTCTGTCAACTATAAGCTGATAGTTAGCCTCATAGCCGTTTGCAAGAAGAACCGTCTCTATCTGTGACGGGAATACATTTACACCCTTGACTACCATCATATCGTCGCTTCTGCCCAAAGGCTTACTCATTTTGATATGAGTTCTGCCGCAGGAACATTTCTTTCTTGAAAGTATGCAGATATCCCTTGTTCTGTATCTTAACAGCGGGAACGCCTTTTTGGTAAGGCAGGTGAATACAAGCTCGCCCTTTTCGCCCTCGGGCAGCACTTCGCCCGTAGCGGGGTTGATGACCTCCGCAATAAAGTGGTCCTCGTTGATATGCATACCCTTTTGTTCCTTACACTCAAAGGAAACACCGGGGCCGCTTATCTCGGTAAGGCCGTAAATATCATAAGCCTTTATGCCAAGCGATTTTTCGATGTTGCGGCGCATTTCTTCCGTCCACGCTTCGGCGCCGAAAATACCCGCTTTTAACCTTATCTCGTCTTTTACGCCGCGTTCCTTGATGCATTCGCCAAGGTAAGCCGCATAAGAAGGCGTGCAGCAAAGTATTGTCGAACCGAGGTCTGTCATAAACTGTATCTGTCTGTCGGTATTACCCGAGGACATCGGCAATGTAAGCGAACCGAGTTTATGCGAACCGCCGTTAAGACCCGGGCCGCCCGTAAACAGGCCGTAGCCGTAGCTGACGTGTACAACATCCGCACTGGTTGCGCCTGCGGCCACAAGCGCTCTTGCGCAGCAGGTCTCCCAAACGTCAAGGTCTTCCTGTGTATAGAAGGATACCACACGTCTGCCCGTCGTTCCGCTTGTTGACTGTATTCTTACGCAGTCTTTAAGCGGAACACCCACAAAGCCGTAGGGATACTGGTCCCTTAAATCGTCTTTTGTGATAAACGGAAGTTTGTGAAGGTCCTCTATGCCCTTGATATCGGCAGGTCTTACACCCGCTTCTTCCATCTTTTTTCTGTAAAACTTTACATTGTCGAAAACGTGTCTTACCTGTTCTACAAGTCTTTCGCTTTGAAGTTTCTTTATTTCTTCAACAGGCATCGTTTCGATCTCGGGATTGAAATAATTATTCATCATACCGTTTCTCCTGTACTTCTTGATTTTTCCTTAGGAATTTCTGCCTAAATAGAATGCTTTTTTGTTAAGTTCCAAAAATTTCGGCGGTACGCAGGCTTCTATGGAGCTTAACCACTCGTCCTCCGTAATGTCGGCGAAAAGTTTGGAAAATCTGCCCATAAGTGCGATATTTGCCGCCTTGGGTGAACCCGCCTCGTTTGCAAGCGCAAGTGCGTCAAGCGCATTTACATCTGCGCCCGCTGCCGACATTTTGTCAAGCAGGTTTTCGGGATACTCCGCAGCACCCGTAATAACGGGCATAGGGTCTATCTCCTGCGAGTTTACTATTATCTTGCCGCCTTTTTTAAGGAAAGGCAGATAGCGTGCCGCTTCAAGCACCTCAAACGAGATGATGTAATCGGCCTCGCCCTTGTCGATAACAGGTGAATACACCTTGTCGCCAAAGCGCACATAAGTTACTACACTGCCGCCGCGCTGGCTCATACCGTGTACTTCCGATACCTTAACATCATAGCCCTTTGTCATAACAACGTGGCCCAGAAGCTTGCTGGCAAGCAGAGAACCCTGACCGCCAACACCAACTATCATTATATTAACTGTCTGCATCATACATTACCCCCTTCGTCAACCAAAGCGTCAAATTTACAAAGCTGCTGACAAACACCGCAGCCAACGCAAAGCGTATTGTCAACGTGTGCCTTGCCCTCTTTAAAGCTTATGGCGGGGCAGCCTATCTTCATACAAGCGCGGCAGCTGCGGCACTTGTCCGTATCAACGTGAAGCGAAGGTTTATGCTTAACATATTTAAGCAGTGCGCAGGGACGGCGGCTGATTATAACCGAAGCCTCGTCTGCGGCAAGTTCTTCTTTGATAACTCTGTCGGTTTCCGCAAGGTCGTAAGGATCCACAACGGCAACGCGGTTAAAGCCCATAGAACGGCAAAGCGCCTCAAGGTCTATCTTGCCCGCGGGGTCGCCCTTTATGTTGTAGCCCGTTGTCGGGTTCTGCTGATGTCCCGTCATACCCGTAATGGAGTTATCCAAAATTATTACCGTGGAATTACTTTGATTGTATGCAATATTTGCAAGGCTTGTCATACCCGAATGCATAAAGGTGGAGTCACCGATAACGCAAACGGTATTCTTTTCGCTTTCTTCGCCCATAGCCTTGTTAAAGCCGTGCAGCGAACTGATGGAAGCACCCATACAAAGTGTCATATCCATAGCACTTAAAGGTGCGACCGCGCCCAGCGTATAGCAGCCTATATCGCCAAGCACCCTTAACTTGTTTTTGGAAAGCGTGTAGAATAAGCCTCTGTGAGGGCAGCCTGCGCACATAACGGGCGGTCTTACGGGAAGCCCCTCTATTGCGGGACAGGCATCCTTGTCTGCCTCTCCGAGTGCCTTTGCAATTATCGACTGCGAAAATTCACCCAGCATAGAGAAAAGTTCTTTTCCCTTTACCTCAACGCCGATATTTTTGCAGTGAGTCTCGATAACGGGGTCAAGTTCCTCGATAACTATAACCTGTTTTACCGTCTTTGCAAAATTCTTTATCTTTTCAACGGGCAGCGGGTTTACCATACCCAGTTTTAAAACGGGATATTTGTCGCCTACAGCCTCTTTTGTATACTGATAGCAAGTGCTTGAGGTGATGATGCCTATAGAGTTGTCGCTGCCGTCTTCAATGCGGTTTAACGGTGTTTCTTCGGCATATTTTATAAGGTCAAGTGTTCTCTGCTCAACAACGGGATGTCTTTTTATGGCGTTGCCGGGCATCATAACGTATTTTGCGATATTTTTTTCGTATTTTTTCGGTTCGGGCACAA
>CAMNCZ010000036.1 GCA_946534775.1 uncultured Eubacteriaceae bacterium | reverse complement strand
ACAAGGATCTTAATACCCAGGGGAAGTGCCGTTTCAAGACCGATAATACCGTTTGCGGCCTTTTCAAACTCGCAGTTTTTGTCGTCAATATGGTGCGGTGCGTGGTCTGTTGCGATAACCTCGATAGTGCCGTCTTTTAAAGCCTGTCTTACGGCTTCGACGTCTTTTCTGCTTCTTAAAGGAGGGTTCATCTTGTAGTTTGCATCATATTCGGTTATATCTTCATCACAAAGAGTGAAGTGGTGCGGTGTTGCCTCTGCCGTAACGTTTACGCCGCGTTCTTTTGCCTGCTTTATCTGGATTATACTTTCGGTGGTGCTTATATGGCAAAGATGTATCTGCGCCTTAACGCTGCCCGCAAGTATCATATCCCTTGCAACTATAAGTTCCTCGCTGTCGTTTGATATGCCTTTAAGGCCCAACAGACTTGCCCTGTCGCCTGCATTCATAGAACCTTTTGCAAGGCTTATCTCCTCGCAGTGGTCAAATACGGGAAGGTCAAACATTTTTGCATATCTGAGTGCGTTTTTCATAAGTGCGGGGCCGGGAACACTTTTGCCGTCTTCGGAAATAGCACAGGCTCCCACTTGCGCCATTTTGCCTATATCGGCAAGTTCCTCACCCTTTTGACCTTTGGTTATGGCGCCTATCGGCAGTACGTTTATAACACCGTCGCGCGCCGCTTTCATTTTAACATACTCAACCAGTATTTCGTTGTCGGTAACGGGGTTTGTGTTCGGCATAGCACAGATAGTGGTAAAACCTCCCATTGCACCTGCGCGCGTACCCGTTGCAACGGTTTCTTTATGCTCATAGCCGGGGTCACGCAGATGAACGTGCAGGTCGATAAGGCCGGGAGTTACCCAACAGCCTTTTGCATCAATGGTCTTATCCGCATTTTCCGAAATGTTTTCTTTGACTTTTGCTATCTTGTCGTCTTCGACAAGAATGTCCGCAACTTTGTCGATATTGTTTGCCGGATCTATAACACGGCCGTTCTTAATAAGAAGTTTCATTTAGTTTCCGCTCCTTTCGGTTAAAAGTTTTAATATTGCCATTCTGACTGCAACGCCGTTTTTAACCTGTACGTTTATAACGGAGTTTTTGCCGTCGATAACTTCGCTTGCAAGTTCAACACCGCGGTTTACGGGACCGGGATGCATAATAAGTACATCATCTTTTGCGTATTCTTTCAAAAGCTCGTTGTTTACGCCAAAAAGTGAGGAATACTCCCTTAAATTGGGAAAAGGCATATTTTTCTGTCTTTCAAACTGTATACGAAGACCCATAATAACATCGGCGTTTTTGATAGCGCCCTTTATATCGGAAGTTACGTTTACGCCAAGTGAACGCATCGAACCGCTGATAAGTGTCGAGGGGCCTGCAAGGGTTACGTTTGCACCCAGTTTTGTCAGACCGAAAGCATTGCTTCTTGCTACGCGGGAATGTGAAATGTCGCCCAGAATAGTGACATTAAGTCCGTCAAAATGCTTTTTGTATTCAAGTATAGTAAATAAGTCCAAAAGTGCCTGTGTGGGATGCTCGTTTGAACCGTCGCCCGCGTTTACAACGCTTGCCTTGACATTTTTTGCAAGTATATGCGCCGCACCCGTAAGCTGATGGCGTATTATCATTACGTTTATACCCATCTGGTCAAGTGTCATACCCGTATCTATAAGGCTTTCGCCCTTGTTTACGCTGCTTGTCGCAACACCCAGGTCCTTTACCATTGCACCCAGATAATCGCCTGCAAGCATAAACGACATTTTTGTCCTTGTGCTGTTTTCATAAAAAAGCGTTACGATACTGCTTTTTCTTAATTCGTGGCTGCGAAGTGAAGGGTCGTCTATTTTTGCCTTCATATCCTTGGCGGTGTTAAGGATAGTCATAATTTCGTCTTCCGTCAAGTCCCTCAGACCCAGCAGGTCTTTTCTGTTATACATTTAAAATACCCCTTTCCGTGATTATTTCAAAAAAAAAGACAAAAAAAAGAGAAAATCAAATAACTCTTTTCATCGTCTTTTTATTATCAATCAAAAATAACAATAATAAATAAAAGGGAGACATAAGCTTTGTTCTGTTTTTGGTATATGGCATACACATAGTTGTTTCCTCCTGTTACTTATTATTAATATCTAATAAATTGTAACATTAAGGCGGAATTTTGTCAATACCAATATTACAAATATTTCAAAAAAATTTCCGCAGTGTTACAAAAAAGTCTGAAAACGGGAGACCGCGAAACGATCTCCCTTGATGTCAGACTGCGTTATGCGTAAAGCTTACAATTTTATCGGTAGGTATTTCGGTGACCGAACCGAGGATATTGCCGCAGTTTCTGCGGTTTGTGCCGCCGAAATTGCCCGTGCAGCTGCTGCCGAGGGGACAGGTGGGTGCCTGACCGAAGCAGGTTATAAGCTTTATGCTGCACTCGCTTACCGAGGCAAGTACGCCCGTGAAACCACTGCCCGAAAGGCCGCCGCTGGTGGTAAATACGGTAACTGTTTCGCCGATATGACGGCAAAGGCTGTCAATGATATTGTTGTTATACATATTTAACGCTCCTTTCGCTTGATTTTATACGAAAACCAACAGGTTTTCTAATGGTATAATATGAAAGACGGCAAAAAATGTGACGGCATATATTTTTGACAAAAATGCCCAAATAAAAACCTTTTATCGGCAAAAAATTTTCTATAAAAAAATCATCGCAGCTATTGAAAAAAGCCTTAAAAACGTGTATTATATAACGTGAACATATTTCGCCTTTTATAAAGAAAAATGTTTTGATACTAATTTTTGTTTTTGATAATAAATTAAGCGAACGCAGGAAATAATACTGTTGTTCTTTATATATTATGTTATAAATTTTGTCGGAGGATAAAAAATGTTTACTAAGGATATGGGTATAGATCTCGGTACCGCAAATACGCTTGTTTATGTAAAAGGAAAGGGTATTGAGGTAAACGAGCCGTCTGTGGTGGCGATAAACAATATTACGCGAGAGGTGCTTGCGGTGGGTGATGAGGCCAAAGAAATGATAGGCCGCACACCCGGCAACATAATTGCAATAAGGCCTATGAAAGACGGTGTTATTGCGGATTTTGAAGTAACGCAGGCTATGCTGAAATATTTTATTTCAAAAACCTACAACCGCACTTTTTTCAGTCCCAGACCGCGTATCATCATCTGTGTGCCTTCGGGTGTGACGGAGGTTGAAAAGCGAGCTGTTATAGAATCGGCTATAGCTGCGGGCGCAAAGGAAAAAAATGTTTATCTTATAGAGGAACCGATGGCGGCGGCTATCGGTGCAAAATTGCCTGTTGAGGAACCTACGGGTTCTATGGTAGTGGATATTGGCGGCGGTACAAGCGAAGTTGCCGTTATATCGCTTGGCGGCATTGTGACAAGTCAGTCGGTGCGCATTGCGGGCGATGCTTTTGATATGGCTATAGTAAACCATATAAAAAGGGAGTTTAATCTTTCAATAGGTGAAAGAAGTGCAGAGGATATCAAGCTGAAAATAGGCTGTGCGTATCTTGGTAAAAACGAAAAGGAAAAAGATATGGAAATAAGGGGAAGGGACCTTATAACGGGTCTTCCCAAAACCGTTATGATAAATTCGGGACTGGTGCTTGAAGCGCTTAGTGAGCCTGTCAATCAGATAGTGGATGCGATAAAGTCCTCGCTTGAAAAAACACCGCCCGAACTTGCGGCGGATATTATGGAAGCGGGAATTTATCTTACGGGCGGCGGTGCGCTTTTAAGGGGACTTGATGTGCTTGTGGCAAAAGAGACGGGTATGCCCGTGCATATCGCGCCCGAACCTCTCAACTGTGTTGCGGAAGGTACGGGTGCCGCACTGGAACAGATAGACAGCCTGCGCAACGTGCTGTATTCGTCCCAAAGATTAAGAATTTGATGATTTTTTGATAATATATAAAACGAGGTTAGATCAAATTGAAGCGTTTTAACGACAACAAAAAAACGCTGGGTGTTTTTGTGATAATTTTTTGCGTTGCGGCCGCCGCACTTACGGTTGACCGCGCAAAACCGACATTTATAGAAAACACATTCGGCTTTATTATAGTGCCGCTGCAAAAGTTCAGTACAAGCGCGGCAGATTGGTTTGAGGATAAGGCAAATTATTTTAAGGATATAGAACGCCTTAAAACGGAAAACAGTGAACTTAAAGAGCAGATACTGCTGCAAAATGCAAAACTCAGCCAGATGGAATATCTGAAAAACGAGAATAACAAACTTACATCACTCTTGCAGATGGACAACAAATATACCGATTTTTCGACTGTAGGTGCAAAAATAATTGCAAAAGACCCGGGGAACTGGTACAATAATTTTATTATAGACAAGGGCAGTGACGACGGTCTGATGCAGAATATGGCCGTGCTTTCGGGAGAGGGCCTTGTCGGTAGAATAAAGGAATGCGGAAAGAACTATTCAAAGGTGGTTTCCGTAATCGATGATACAAACTCTATAAGCGGTCAGAGCATAAGGACCGAGGATATCGGTTATGTGACGGGCGATCTGTCAAATATGGGCAGCTGCAAAATGGAGTATATAAATCTTGATGCCGAAATAATAGAAGGTGACGAGATAGTAACATCAAATCTCAGTACGATCTTTCCGCCGGGCCTTAAGATCGGCTATGTCAAAAAAGTACATACCGATACCAACGGCTTGACAAAGTATGCGCAGATAGAGCCTGTTGTGGATTTTCAACATCTTGAAAACGTACTTGTTATAAACGAAAACTTCAGCAAGGACTACGAGAGTGACCTTGCGCAGCAGGCGCAGTAAACGGCATATAATTTTGAATTTTCGGGGAAAACGATGCAATGAGGTATTTTCTTTATTTTATATCTGTAATTTTGAATATTGTGCTTCAATCCACTTTATTTGAACATATAACTCTTGCGGGAATAAAACCTAATCTGATACTGGTATCGATAGTTTCGATAGCCTGCCTTCGCGATGAAACGGAAGGCGCGGTTTACGGATTTTTCGCGGGTTTTCTGCAGGATAGCTTTTTTTCGGGCTATATTGGCAGCTATGTGTTTTTATACACGTTTATCGGCTATTTCTGCGGTCTTTTACTTAAAAGTTTTTACAGGGAGAATTTTATACTGCCGATGGGTATCGCCGCAGCTGCGACATTTGCGGTAAATTTTGCGTATTATGCGATGAATGTATTGCTGCGCGGATATGCGAACGCGGTGTATTTTATTGGCAGGATAATACTGCCCGAGACCGTATACAATGCGCTGCTTATGCTTATTGTGTACAATCTTTATCTTTATATAAACAAATATCTTGAAGAAGAGGAAAAATACAAAAGGAAGGTATTTTAATGAAAAACCCCTTTTACAGGCTTGCGGGCTGGATAAACCTGCGTATATTGATAATGTATCTGGTTATAATCGGTATGTTTACCGTGCTTATCGTGCATCTTTATGATTTGCAGATAACAAACGGCAGCTACTATAATAATGAGGTAAAGGGTACTGTTATCAGGGATATCGTGCTTACCGCGCCCCGCGGCAATATATATGACAGATACGGACGTCCGCTTGCGGTAAATACGTCCGCTTATACGGTAAACCTTGACCCGAGTGTCAATGTTGAAAATATAAATGATGTGCTGCTTGACCTTATCGATATGCTGCACGAAAATAACGTTGAGATAGAAACAACACTTCCGATATCACCGAATCTTCCGCACGTCTTTTTGTTTGACGGAAGCCCGTCGCTTGAAAAACGCTGGAAAAGGGATATGGATTTTGACGATAATATAACCGCAAACGATGCTTTTTACAAGCTGCGTGTTATGTTTGATATTGATTATGATATGGATGACGAGGATTGTGTCGAACTTATGGCGATGCGCTGCGCACTGTATCAGAAAAGGTTTTCAAAGTATGTACCCGTTACGGTCGCGTCAAATGTTTCGGAAAATATCATTACCCTTATTAAAGAACACAGCGACAGATATCCGGGTGTTTATGTCGACGTGGTAACACTCAGAAGCTATCCCGCGGGCGAGGCTGTTTCGCATCTGCTCGGTTATACGGGCAAGATAACCGAGACCGAACTTGCAACTTTGCAGCAGTACGGTTACACACAAAACGATATTGTCGGCAAAGACGGCATAGAAAAGAGTTTTGAACGGGAACTTAACGGTACCGACGGCATAGAATATGTGGAAGTTGACAGTCTGGGCCGAAGGATAAACACAATAGAAGACAGAACGGTAGCGCCTATACCGGGGAATAATATTTTTCTTACTATCGACCTTGAAATGCAGAAAAAAGCGATGACGGCGCTTGAAAATGCGCTGAAAAACGCACAGCTCAACCGTATGATGGGCAGCGGAAAAGACAGTTACGGCACGCTTCAGCTGTTTTCGTCAATGGTCAAAGCCGATACCTTGCAGATGGACGAGGTAATGAAACATAACGATACCTCAAAGCAGGGAATAATAAGAAAATATATCCTTTCCGTTGACGAGACCGCAAAGGAAGACCTGCCGCTTGCAAGGCAGATACTTATTGACGGACTTGAACGCGGCAATGCATACTATAAGGATGTTTTTCTTGCAATGTGTGAACAGGGCGTTATAACTGCCGACGATAATTTTAAAAGGCGTGTGGAAGTCGGAGAGATAGGTTCGATGCAGGCCGTTATTATGAAAATGCAGGAGGGCGTTGTAACACCGCAGATGACGGCGCTTGACCCTTGTACGGGCTCCGTTGTGATAACCGATGTCCATACAGGCGATGTTATTGCGGCGGCTACATATCCTTCTTACGATAACAATAAACTTGTCAATAAAATGGACAACAAGTATTATCTGCGGCTTCAAAACGATCCGACAACGCCTTTGGTATACAGACCTTTTACCGAACCGCGTGCCCCGGGTTCCACGTTTAAAATGATAACGGCAACAGCGGCTTTGCAGGAGGGGATAATAAGCCCCGACACCTATATAACCGACCTTGGCGTATTCACCAGTGCAAACAAGCCTTACGCACGCTGCTGGATCGATTCAAGCGGTACAACACACGGCGCGATAAATGTTTCGACGGCGCTTGAAGTTTCCTGTAACTATTTCTTTTACGAAGCTTCCTACCGTATGGGCAATGCGCGCAGCGGCGAAACACAGAAAGGTATAGATACGCTTAACAAATATATGCGTGCTTACGGTCTTGACAGTCCGACGGGCGTCGAGATATACGAACTTTACGACGCGCTTAAAAACTATCCCAGCAATATATCGGGCCCCGAGTATAAAAAATATATCTATACCGCAAGAAATCCCGATATAGACCCTTACGAACTGCGCTGGACAGACGGTGATACCATAAGAACGGCGATAGGACAGGCTTTTAACAACTATACATCGGCTATGCTCTCTAAATATGTTGCAACGGTGGCAAACGGCGGTACAAGATATTCGCTGCACTTTATGGAGGAGATAAGGGCGGCGGACGGTACCCTTAAACAAAGCTATACCCCCGTTGAGGAAGAACATATAGAAATATCGCCGCAGAATTTAAGGGCGATACACAGAGGTATGCTTCAGGTTACAAAGGGCAGCAAAGGTACTTTAAGAAGGTATTTTGAAAACTTCCCGATAAATGTTGCGGCAAAATCGGGTACGGCACAGGAGTCCTCGCTGAGGGCGGAACATACCACTTTTGTGGCGTTTGCCCCTTACGAAGACCCCGAGATATCCGTAGCGGTGATAATACCTTTCG
>CAMNCZ010000035.1 GCA_946534775.1 uncultured Eubacteriaceae bacterium | reverse complement strand
TTTTTATTTAATACAAACTTTTCTGCCCCACGGGGGTGTAATATGTTCCGAAGTCAGCACCCACAGCACGGGAATACCCAAAGCAGCGCTTTCTTTCGGGAATTCGGCCTCGCCGTCTGTAAGGATAACAATGCTTTTGGGCGGGTCTTTCGGCATATTTTGTTTTATATACTCAAACACGGCAAAAAAACTTGTACCGCCGCCGCCCCTCGGAACAACGGCTTTAAGGTCCCTTACGCTTTCAAACGGCACAGGCGGCCAAACGTTGGCATCAAAAAATCCCAGCAAACCTTTCAATCTGCCGTCAAACTGGTCTATTGCACCCTTTATTTCACTGTAGGCCGCAGCTATCTCATCATCCGTGACCGAGGCCGAGGTATCTACCATAAACAGCACATTCCCGGGGTGGTCGTATACATCTGCCACATTCAGATCGGGCAGAAAAAACGGCAGGTCGCCGAATCTTCTGTCGGGCGGGGAAAAGGTATAATCCAGTATATCTTCCTGCACAAACTCCGTAAGCACACGGCGCCAGTCTATTTTCGGGGTCTTAAACTCCTTTAAAAGTCTTTCGGCAAGCATAGGAACACTGCCCGACGAACGCCCGTTTTCCCGTTGTTTCTCCATAGCCTTTATTGCTTGATCGAGATGCACTGTCCAATTATTTGACATTTCGTTCGCATCGTCACCGTCACCGCCTCCCAGGCGGGAATGGTCGTCCCACTGTCCCTGCATATCGATTTTTACCGCATTATCTATCAGCATTTTATATACCTGCTCCGCCGTATACTCATATCCCTCTTTCCCGTCGGGTGCGATATGCATTGCGGTCCCGCCGAAATTTTTAAGACTTATCGCGGTATCACTTCCGCCGCAGGCACGTTTTATATTGGAATTTACAACTATATCACAAGCAATATTAAAAATAAGACTGTTGCGGTTCCCGCGCCGTGCGCCGTGCTGCAAAGCCGCGTGAAGTACCTCATGCATAAGCACAAATTCAAGCTCCGTATCGTCAAGCCCGTCAACAAAATCCGCCGAAAAATATATTTTTTTGCCGTCTGTTGCCGCCGTTTCGCACCAATCGCTCAGCGCAAAGCCCAGATGCATAAGCAGCAGGCCGTAAAACCCGTTTTTGGATAAAAGGCGCAGCCTTGCCAGCAATATGCGTTTTGTCAGCTGTTTAATGCGTTTATCGGTTAATTCCATTTAAAAGACTCCCTTTTTCGTTAAGCCAGCGCTGAAAAGCAGGCAGGCGCATAAGCCGCATTTTGGCGGTCTTGTCCATATAAATATACTCTTTCAGCAAAAGTGTGGAAAATTCGGCGGGCATTCGGTTTGCATACAATATGGAATTTTCAATAAGTATATCATCATCAAGGTGTTTTTTCGCATAAGCCGTCATAGCCGCCGTAAGTGCATAAAGAACGGAGGTATTTTTGGATATCTGCGTGTAAGTGCCTTTAAAAATGCTCTCTACATCGGGCAGGCTGTCGTAAATTTCGCACCAGGTGCAAAACTCCGTCGCAGCACCAAGCCCAACAAGGCCCGAAATAAGTGGTTTCAGCTTTTCAAGCGGCGATTTTGATGCCGTCAGTATATTGCTGACCATTTCCCATGTTCTCGGGGTTGCGAAAGCAAGTTCGTCGTTTTCCGCATCAAAACCGAAAAGCGCTTCGGGCCTGAATGCGATAAAACCGCGAACCCTCGGGTCGATATCGTTTTCCGCCGACCACTTTTTCCACGACTGTACACTTTCCTTTACCTCTATATGCAAAAGTCGGTTTGCAAGCGCTTTCGGCATTTTAAAAGCTACCGATTTATCCGTGATTCGATTGCCCGCCGCAATAACTATACAGTTTTCGGGCAGACGGTGCTCCCCTATAACGCGGTCAAGGGTTATCTGATATGCCGCCGCCTGCACACTTTGCGGCGCCGCCGAAATTTCGTCAAGAAAAAGTATATTTATCGTATCTTCGCTTTCATCCATAAGAAAAATTTTCGGTTTCAGCCATACAGCCAATGTTTTTTCGGCATTTGCGGTAGGTATGCCGCGCAGGTCTATGGGATTGAAAAGCAGAAGCCTTACATCCGTAACAACAGTCTTTTTGCCCGTAATTCGGCTGATTTCAGCCGCCGTCTGCCTTACCGCCTGCGACTTTCCCACACCTGGCGCACCCCACAACATAACCGACGGCACAGTCTTTACGGGCAGCCCACTGCTTATAACATCGCCGTAAAGGCCCGAAAGTTCGCTTATAAGCTTTTCGGGCGACATTTTAGGTATATTTGAATTGTTTATATTTACATCCATTTTAAACCCCCAGTTCTTTGTCTATATCAGCAAGTTTTTGCTCACACTCGGCGATTTTTTCGCTGTAATCGACCTTTTTATACAGTTCCGCGCGGATACGCTTCCTGCGTTCTTTAAGCGAATCAAATTTTTCATACACCTTTTTTCCGATCTCATCAAAATTTTTAAAAAAGTTGTCCAAGCGCACTATCGCACCTATCTCACTTGTGCCGATATGTACCGCATAGCTGCCGTTGTGCCTTACACTCACCATCAGCCTGTCGGCCGAAAAATTTATCGGCATTACAAGCCTGAAACCGCGATATTCCGTCACATACTGTTCTTTGTCGAAACCAAGGCTCTCCATAGCCGTACTTACCAACAAAGCGCCCAACTCCCTGCGCTGCTCCGTATCAAGCTCGTTTTGCTGCAAAAGAAGATAGTCTCTGTCAGCCTTAAATTTCTTTACAGCCTCTTCGGCCGCACTTATCCTTGACGGCATTTCGGAAAATTCCCGCGCAAGTTCGGCGCGGTTTTCTGCCGCCATACGCTGTAGGGCCGTAAGTCTGCGCAATTCGTTTGATACTTCCACACGCTCTTTTATAAGCGGGTCGCCTATCGCAAGCGCCTTTACCTCTGCATAATCAAGCACGGTGTTTTCTATCTCCGCGCCGTCTCGTTGGGTGATACTGCCCGATAAAAGCGCATCTATAAACGCCTGCTTTGTTTCAAGCAGCTGCCAGGAATATGCATCAAAGCTTCCTTCCGTGATGTAGCGGTAAATAAATACCTCGTCATTTTGGTTGCCCTGTCTTAAAATACGACCCTCGCGCTGTGTCATATCGGCGGGACGCCACGGCACATCGATATGATGCAGCGCAATAAGCCTGTCCTGTATATTTACACCAAGCCCAAGTTTGGCTGTCGAACCGATAAGTATGCGTATCTTACCGCTTCGCACCTTTGCAAACAGCTTTTCGCGCTTTGCATCGGTGTCCGCGGAGTGGATATATTCAATTTCATCGTTATTTACGCCAAATTTTACCAAAACAGCACGCAGTTCGTCATAGATATTAAATCCCTGTTTTGGGGTGGATATATCGCAAAAAACGACCTGTGCACTTCTTTGCGGGGCGTATTTAAAATAAATTTCAGCCGCATTTTTCGCGCAGGCCCAAACCTTTGTAGATCCGTCTAAAAAAACGATTTCGGGGCGCAAAAGGCGCATATCCAACGCGGCCTTTCTGCCGTCTGTGGTTATTTTTAGCATATTATCGACAGTTCTGTCCACACGGCCGCCGCGTACCATATCCGCACGGTGGGATATCTCGGTAAGATAGTCCGCAAGCACCGACGATTTCGGTACTACCGTATCTTTTCTGCCGTTTAATGTCGGTATATCATCCGATTCGGACATACTGTGAAAATCGGCTATCGCCGAGAGCATCGCCGTAAGTTCGGGCAGATTGTGAAACTTAGAGAACCTGGTCGCAAGACGGTATGCCGAGGTATCGACATCTATCTCAAACTCCGTGACCTTTTCGGCAAACATCGCTATCCACGCATCAAAACTTTGCAGGTCTATAAGTTCCAGCGCACCCTGTTGAAGATAATACTGCATAACATAAGCATCCGTGACGGAGTTTGTTATCGGCGTGCCGGTTGAAAAAATAACCCCTCCGCCGTTATTTTCGCGCTGTATAAGGCGCACTTTTTCCAGCATATCCTTGCACCTTGCCGAGCCGCCCTTGCTGATACCCAGTACACGGTCTATCTGCGTTTCCACGGGCAGATTTTTAAAATTATGTGCCTCGTCCACAAACAGCCTTGTAACGTGCAGATCGTCAAAATAAATTCCCTCTTCTTCGGTTTTAAGGGCAAGTTCCGCAATAGCTTTTCTTAATTTTTTAATTTTATTTTTCAGCTCGCCCGTATACCTTCCCGGCGCATTAAGCAGCCTTTCGGCATCATCACACTCGCCTTTCATAGCGGCTATCCTGCTTTTGTTCGATATCGGCACCATTTTGAAACTGCTGTAGGCAATAATTATCGCATCGTGTTCCTCGTCGCGCATACGTTCAAGCATTTTTTCGCGCTTTGTGGGTGTAAAATCCGACGGATAAACGCAAAGTATATCGGCATTCGGGTATATCTCCTTAAAAAGCAAATGCCACTGTCCGATAATATTGTTGGGCACCACATACATATTTTTCTTTGACAGACCCATCTGCCTCAGCTTCATTCCCGCAGCCGCCATAATATAGGTCTTGCCCGAACCGACATCGTGCGCAAGCAGCGTATTTGGCGAATAGATAATTCTTGCCGCCGCATTTTTCTGATAGGGGTACAGAGAAATACTGCTGTTCATACCCGGAAACTCCAGATGGTCGCCGTTAAATCTGCGCGGCCTGTAGCCCGTATAGCGCGAATTGTATATTTTTTCAAGCCTTTCTGTGCGCCTTTTATCCTTCCACACCCAGTTCAAAAATTTCTCTGTCACCTGCTTTTGCTTTTCAAGCGCAAGTATTGTCTGTGTGCGGTTTACGACCCTTCTTTTGCCCGATTTTTTGGACAGATCCACAACCTCGTCCGTAGCGGTGGCAGAACGCATATTAAGCGTTTTTTCGATTATATCCATACCGTTTATGTAAGGAGTGCCGTAGGTATGTTTGGCATTGAAATTGCGCTTAAATTGGTATTTGTTGGTAATTTCCCAGCTGCCCGTCATTTCGTCGTGTTCAATATCCACATTTATCCACGGCCCGAGCCCAAGCAGCGATTTTACAAAATCCTGCACCACATCAATAGGAAGCCAGGGCGAACCCGGGCTTACATAAATATCTTTTGCCTTAATGTACGGAGGAATGATATCCTTTAATTTTTGGATATTTCTGTCAAAAACTCCCGGAAATACTTTCGATATTTCTTCCGCGGACTTCAATTTTGAACGCAGGTCGCCGGAAAGATATTCTTCCGCCGTTTCCCAGCCGAGATAGCGGTTTCCGCACCAATTTATCGGGTTTTGGTATATCTGCCCGGTAAGCCCTGCTATAGCTTCGTCACGGGATATATGCGCAGTGTCCGCGATAAAATCTATATCCACCTTGCCAAACTTTGCAAGCGACATAACAAGGCTGTCCGAAACACTCAAATTTTCCGCTGTTTCGGTCTCGATCTCCATCAGATCGTCAAGTCCCGAGGAAAGGTCTGTGTCTGTACCGTATAACATATTCAACATTTCCATAATTTGCACTCCCCCTTAATTTCCGACTCGCTTTTATCCTTCACTATATAGAGCATAACATATTTAATGGGATAAAAAACACCCAATAAAAAAACGGTAAAAATTATAAAAAACTACAAGATACGACATAAAAATAACAAACTATATTTCGACACAAAAAACAATACCGAGTATATTGCGCTATTTAAGCGCTTTACAAGAAAAAATATTTTTTGTCGGCACGAATTATGTACCAAAAAGACGAACGAAAATTCTGGAAATCTGCCGAACAATACTGTACAATAAATATGTGGAGAAAAATATAATACATAATGTGGAGAGATTTATATGAAAACCGTTAAAACCTATTCTCAAACCGTTGTTATCGGCGGCAAAAGAAAAACACTTGTACACTACATCACGGAGAAAAACGGCATATTCGGGCTTGGCGTACGCCTTGATGCCGAATATGCCGAGGACTGTGACCTGACCGAAAGTTATATGCGCGCAGCGGATATTTTTGACCTTATGTGCCGTGAACAGGTCCTGCCTCTTAATTTTTATTCCGTTATCGATGATCTGCACGGTGAGGAAATTGCTTTTGAACAAAAAATACGCGAGGGGTAACGTTCTCCTCGCGCATTTTTCAAGGCTGAAAAGTCCTCAATGCTTCTATCGTTTCCGTTATCAGCTTATCCAGTTCCCAACCCAGCATATCCGCACCGCGCTGGATAACCTCTCTTGAACATCCGGCCGCAAAACCTTTGCTTTTATATTTCTTTTTAACCGATTTAAGTTCAAGGTCCTGTACGCTTTTTGACGGGCGCATCAAAACAACCGCACCTATAAGCCCCGTCAGTTCATCAACCGCAAAAAGCACCTTTTCCATCTCGTGTTCGGGCTTTATATCCACCGTTATGCCGTAACCGTGGCTTGCCGTAGCGTGGATAATACGCTCGTCTATACCCCTTTCACGCATAATTTCCTGCGATTTGATACAGTGTTCATCGGGGTATAACTCAAAGTCCAGGTCATGCAGCAGCCCGACTATGCCCCAAAATTCTTCCTCCTCACCATAACCGAGTTTTCGCGCAAAATATTTCATCGTGTTCTCGACCGTCTGCGCGTGTTCCAGGTGAAATTCATCCTTATTAAATTCCGTCAATAACTTCCATGCTTCATCTCTTGTCATTTTTCTCTTCCTTTCGTCAATATATTTTCAGCCGTTTTCCGACATCTGTATTTTACCTGAATCGGGGTCTACAACAACCACAGCGGAATGTGGATGATTCCAGTTAAAATTATCAAATAATACATAAGCCTTTGTATTCGGCCCGCATTTTTCCCAAAATTCTCTGTTTATCCTTACGGTCAGCGTTTCGCTTTCTTTAAGTTCAAGTTCGCCCGAAACTGTTTCACCTATATTACCATTGTCTATCCGAAAAACATATTCCGCCCGTGGTTCAAATTGGTATATATAATTTTGTGCTTTCTGCGGCGTCGTCTTAAAACGCACATCATAAAACCCGTCACCCTGCATAATACTCGGCATATATGTAAATAAATAATCTCCCCTTACATCACCCAAAAAGTTCGGGAACCAATCCGGCTCATCCACATTCTGATATAAACCGATATATGCCCTTTGAAACGGATATTTCCATACCATACCGCTTGAAAACACCACAGGCACCATTAAAAATATTGCAAAATACAGCGACGGCAGCACCGATAAAACAGCTGCCGCTATAAAATACGGCCTTGAACTTTTATTTTTGGTTTTTGTATACTCAAGTGCACCAAAAATAAAACCTAACCAAGCAACAAATATCATCGCTATCGCATTTGTAAGTATAAATCCCACAATACCCAATATCATCACATATTTGCAAAACTCAAATTTATAATTCTTTTTTATACTCTCTCCATACTCTTCCATAAATTCTCTCCATTTTTTCGTTATACGCAAATATGATACCATATATCGGTGCTTAAATCAATACAATGCATAAAAAAAATCACACCAAAGGTGTGATCTTAAAAACGACTCGGAAGGGGCTCGAACCCTCGACCTCTGGCGTGACAGGCCAGCGCTCTAACCAGCTGAGCTACCGAGCCATATAATAAAAGGATTATATGAAAAGTGGTCCCTCTGGGACTCGAACCCAGGACCGTCCGGTTATGAGCCGGATGCTCTAACCAACTGAGCTAAAGGACCATAAACGAGTAGGTTAAAAGCCGATGAACGGACTCGAACCGTTAACCTGCTGATTACAAGTCAGCTGCTC
>CAMNCZ010000034.1 GCA_946534775.1 uncultured Eubacteriaceae bacterium | reverse complement strand
TCTTCGAGAACTGAGGAGCACGTCTTGCGCCTTTTAAGCCGTACTTCTTTCTTTCCTTCATTCTTGGGTCTCTTGTTAAGAAGCCTGCCTTTTTAAGTGCGCCTCTTAAATCTTCATCTGCCTCAAGAAGAGCTCTGGAGATGCCGTGTCTGATAGCACCTGCCTGGCCTGTTGTACCGCCGCCGCAAACATTTACCTTAACGTCGAACTTAGCAAGTGTGTTTGTAAGTTCAAGAGGCTGCTTAACGATAGCCTTTAAAGTTTCAAGGCCAAAGTATTCATCGATATCTCTTTTATTTATTGTGATTTTGCCGTTACCGGGTACAAGATAAACTCTTGCAACTGAACTTTTTCTTCTGCCTGTACCGTAATATTTAGCTGCTGCCATGATTTATCCTCCTATATCAGTACTTAATTTCAAGAACTTCGGGCTTCTGAGCTTCGTGTTTGTGCTCGCTGCCTGCGTAAACATAAAGTTTCTTTAACATATCCTTGCCAAGAGTGTTCTTAGGAAGCATACCCTTTACAGCGTGAAGAAGTACATCTTCGGGCTTTTTGTCCATCATCTGACGAAGAGTAACCTCTTTGAAGCCGCCTGTGTATTCGCTGTGCTTTCTGTAGAGTTTCTGGTCAAGTTTCTTGCCTGTTACCTTGATTTTATCGGCATTGATGATAATAACATAATCGCCTGTGTCAAGGTGAGGAGTATAAGTAGGCTTGTTCTTACCTTTAAGAACACTTGCAACTTCCGAAGCAAGTCTGCCCAATGTATGATCGGTTGCATCAACAACATACCATTTTCTGTCTATTTCAGCTGTTTTAGCTATAAATGTTGTTCTCATTGGAAAATTCCCCTTTCAAAAACTTATCTTAAATAACAATATGCACGAAGCAGCGCAAGACCCACGGCCTTGATAACATTCCTGCGAGACCTGTTTTAAATGTCCGACCCCAAATGTCCGAAAAAAGGTCATAATTCAAAACATATTTATTTTACACTAATTGCCGTTTGTTGTCAAGACTTTTTTTAGCTTTCCGGGCAAAAATTTATAAAAATTTTATCATTTTCATCTTTTGCTAAGGTGGTTGATAATATGTGTCTCCTGTTTTTATGTTATAATCATTACTTTTTCTTATTTCAAATAAATGTACATACATATTAAAAGGTGCCGTTTAATGCGACACCCTTTAATATTACATAAGTGATTTATAAAGTTTTGTGATATCTTCAACAGAAGTTTCTTTGGGATTGCCCGGGCGGCAAGCATCGTCATAAGCCGACTGAGCAAGGAAGGGAATGTCCTCTTCCTTAACAATTTCTTTAAGGTCAGCGGGTATGCCAACGTCCTTTGAAAGCTGCTTAACAGCATCAACAGCGGCCTTTCTGTATTCTTCAACACTCATTTTGTCGGTGCCCTCAACGCCCATTGCCTGTGCGATATATTTATATTTATCGCCCGTAGCTTCTGCGTTGTATTCCATAACCGTAGGAAGAATTATAGCATTTGCGACACCGTGCGGTGTATCGTAAAGAGCACCCAAAGGATGAGCCATTGAGTGAACGATACCAAGGCCGACATTGGAGAAGCCCATACCTGCAACATACTGACCGAGAGCCATACCTTCACGACCTTCGGGCGTATTTTCTACAGCGCCGCGAAGATGCTTTGCAATAATTTCGATCGCCTTTAAATGGAACATATCGGAAAGTTCCCACGCACCTGCCGTGATATAACCTTCGATAGCGTGTGTAAGTGCATCCATACCCGTGGCAGCGGTAAGACCCTTAGGCATACTGCTCATCATATCGGGGTCAACAACAGCAACAACAGGGATATCGTGAACGTCAACGCAAACCATCTTTCTGTTTTTTGCCGTATCCGTGATAACGTAATTTATTGTAACTTCCGCAGCTGTGCCTGCCGTTGTGGGAACAGCGATGATCGGCACTGCTTTGTTTTTTGTGGGTGCAACGCCCTCAAGGCTTACAACATCCGAAAATTCGGGGTTTTTGATGATAATGCCGATAGCCTTTGCGGTATCCATAGAAGAACCGCCGCCGATAGCAATAATATAATCCGCACCCGATTTTTTGAATGCTTCAACACCCGTCTGAACATTCTCTATAGTCGGATTGGGCTTAATATTTGAGTATATCTCGTAATCAAGCTTTGCGCCGTCAAGTACATCCGTAACTTTCTTTGTAACACCAAATTTGATAAGGTCGGGGTCGGAACATACAAAGGCCTTTTTAAAGCCTCTTCCGATAGCCTCGTCAGCTATGCTTTTAATAGCCCCTGCGCCGTGATAAGAAGTTTCGTTCAATACAAATCTGTTTGCCATATAAATAACATCTCCTTGTCTTATTTTTGTTAATTAGTATACCCTCATATACAAAATTAACAACACATTTAGGGAAACGCTGATTTAAGGATACCAAAAATAATTTTGCGCATTTGCTTAACGGCTCTGTTTGCTATGTTCAGCCTGTTAGGCTTCACATTAGCATGGTCGCCTACAAATGCGCCGCCATCGGCTAAAATTATTTTTGTTTTTTTGAATTTAATCAGCGTTTCCTTAGTTCTGTAATATTATTATAATACTAAATATATACAAAATCAAGGAAAATATTGTTAAAAATTTATTAAAGTTCCTTATAACTTTTCAAACCAAACATACTCTCGGCATTTTTGGCGGCATTGATACACGCTTTTTCAAGTACATCCGCGGCAAGAGTTCCCACCGTGTTGATATCGGCAATAAAATCTCCCGTACTCATTGCGTAAACGCTGTCGCCGTCAGCTGTGGTATTTACGGGAGAAACGGCGCGTACAAGTCCGTTTGATGCCATAGCCGCAATTTTATTCATCTGTGCCTTATCAAACTTTGCATTTGTTATAACGCAGCAGATAGTTGTGTTGCCCGTAAAACGGTTCTCAACGGGAGCAATATTTTTATACATACCGTCTTTTACCGATATATTCGATAAAGCAGTCTTGTCTTCGTTAAGCATACCCGCTATCCTGACACCGTTTTCATATACATCGCCCAAAGCGTTTAAAACGGCCGCGGCGCCCATTTTCAGCCCGTTTATTTCAGCTGCGTAAAAGCCTATCCCGCTTTTCATCGCCCTTTCCATACCGTAAAGTTTGCCTATGGAAGCACCCGTACCTGCGCCGTAATTACCCTGTTGGGGCGCATTGTTCTCAAAAGCATCTTCGCAGGCCTTATATCCCATTTCAACATTCGGCCTTGCCTTGCAGTCCGCAACGCCCAGATCGAAGATAGAGGACTGGCAGACAAGCGGCACTACGGTTATACCGACATCAAAGCCGATATTTTTTTCTTCGAGATATTTCATAACACCGCCCGCCGCATCAAGGCCAAAAGCCGAGCCGCCGCTTAAAACCACCGCATTTATCTTATCTGCCGCGGCACGCGGTTCAAGCAGAGTTGTTTCGCGTGATGCAGGGCCGCCGCCGCGCACGTCCACTCCTGTATAAGCGCCGTTTGGCGCAATAAATACCGTACAGCCCGTGCCGCCCGTTCTGTCACTTGCCTGCCCTATTTTAATGCCCTCTATATCCGTTATTTTTATTTCTTTCATTTTTTCTCCTTAATTTACAAGTGTACCCGTATATGCATTTATATAATATATTCTATCCCAGTTTACGGCTATTCTGTAACAAGGTATCGCTATGCCTTCATCACTCGGGACCCCCTGTAAATAATAGCAAAGTTCCACACCGGTGACCGTAAGTTCTTTATCGGTGCCTTCATATTTAATTATAAAAGGCATCGCGGCAAAAAGCGCCTCATCGCAGGGGATAATATTCATTTTGTCGCCGTAATGCTCCCCTGTCTGCAAAAAACTCAGGCCCAGCCGCAAGCCGCCCTCTTTAAACACCGATACGGAAATTATGTTGTTATAAACTTTAAGCCCCGAAACTTTTTCGGTATACCTGAAAATATAGGCAGTGTCGTTTTCTTCGGAAGAATACATATAAAAGTTGCCGAAATAGCTATGTATATCCTTTACAAGGCTTTTTGCCTTCTTTTCCGCCGCCGACTTGTCCGCCGCCGCTATATTTGCATCGGTAAACTCAATATGGTTTCCTTCGACCGTAAGCACCTGGGGCCCGTTTGATATGGTCACTTTGTCCGTTGCATCAATTCTTTTCAGGTTATCGCTGCTCTCAAAAAAAATTTTTTGCAGCCTCAGATAGTCAAACTCCACCCTGCGCAAAGTAAGCTGACTTTCCGACATTATTTTATCGGGCAGCTCACAATTTACGCTTATACCGTTTTGACGCAGTATGTTTATAATATCGTTTTTTTGCTCGGAAGTCATTTTCTTGCCCGATACATTCAGCAAATTAAGCAGCAATAAAACAATATTAAGCAATATAAGGGCTGCAACTGTGTATTTTCTTGCTCTTTCCCAATTCATCTACGCAGCCTCCCAATATGTTTTTCCGCCTATAGTTATTTTCCAACATACGGGCACATCATTTTGTCTGCCGTTTATTTTATACACCAGGTCAATATCATCTACCGACATTTCATTGTTTTCAAGTGTATTGTAAACATTGTCTATCGCTTTGACAAAATCGCTTGTCATAGCCTCTTTTCCGTTCCCCTGTTCGATAACACAAAGATATCTGCGATATTTCACAACGCTGCCGTGCGAGACCGATATCTCAATAGATGAGTGCATATCAAGGCCCTTCTTAAGCTCGTCACTCATAACGGCGGGAATATTGTTCACCGCATAGTCAAAATAAAAGCGGCTTCTTTCCTTATTTATATTTACGCTGCTTAAAACTATATCGTTTTTTATACCCGAATCCTTTTTAAGAAATTCTACAGCAGCCGCATAGTTGGCTGCGGGATTCTGACTTTCGCCGCCGTCGCCCGTATTGTAGCCCGAATATTCAAGTACACCGTTTAAACTGTATTTCACCACATTGTATTCATCGCTGTAGCTGTAAATATTGTTTACCACACTGCTCCATTTTACCGCAGGATTATCGAGAAAACTGTCCGCTATATTTTCAAGCGCCTTTGTATCTATCATCACTCCGTCGGTAACGGGGTTTGAAACATTTATCTTGCTGCATCCGTCGTTTATTATGGGGATAAATGTATTTTTGCTGAAAATATTAAAACCGCTTGCACGGCTTGAAATGCAGCTGTTGCCCGATTCCGAAAACTTCTCTATCGCATCGGTACATTTCTGCACCATATCCGCGCGTTTAAGCACGCAGCATACGGTTTCTCCGTCATTTTCTATATATGTTCTCAGCACATTATCCGTAGTGTTCGGCACTATCACAACCGAATTTATTTCATTTATTTCGCCGAGTTTGCTTGTGCCGATACCAAGCCCTTTTTTAAAGCTGTCCGCGGCAATGGGTTGGGCGAAACTGTATACCACGCAGCGGTTGTTGAAAATATGCGGCCAATCGACCTTGCTTGTTTCCGTTTCGCCTTTGTTTACCGACGCGGTTATCAGCTTGTCAAAATCCCTGCGATACACGGTATCCGTCACATTTTCTCTGTGCATAATTACAGATGAATTTTCGCCGCGGTTGACTATAACATTTTCGGGCCCGTAAAGCTGCGCCTGCATAAAGCCCGAGTTTTGCTGTAAAATAAACGAAAAAAAGTTATGGCTTGACAGTTCATCAAACCATAACTCCGTAGTTTGGTAAATAGCTAATATCATTAAAAATGCGATAAACAAATTTTTACCAAAATTTTTCATATTTTCCCCCGCGCATTATTTGTTCTGACCGGGAAGCGCTATGTACTGCGACAAAACAGCTTTTATGTTACAGCTTTTTCTGCTTATGGTCGCGCTTACCTCAGAATACTTGTTGCCGTTTTCGGCCGCAACAACGGCATAATTTCTGCCGACTGCAAGATCGATACTCTGGCTGAATATACCCGATGAACCTACAGTTATCGTGTAACTGCTTTCAAGCTTTTTGTTATCGGGTTCCGTAATGTCATAAACACTTATTGTTACCGTTGTGTCCTTGGGTGCCGTGCCTGTTATAAGACGGGTAGCATCAAAGGTGATATCACACGCTTTTTCGGTGTTTAAGCCGCCTGTTATGGCAAAACGCTCAACGGGAAGAGGCTCGGCAGCAAAAACGCTCAAGCTGTGTAAGGTCATTATACTTGCTGCAATAAGAAAAAATGCTAACAGTTTTTTCATTTTCGGTTCCTCCCTTCCTAAATAATTTAATAATATACTAAAGATATCCCCATATCTTTTTTCTCTTATCTATATTATACTATACTAATGTTACAAAACCATTACAAGGACCTTTCAAATATATAACATATTTATCCGAAAACAGCTATGTCCGAAATTTCCTTCCTTTTGGGTGCATTTGGGTCTGCCGCACGCTTGCCGAGCGCCATAACGGATGTCACCTGCTGATTTTCGGGTATATCGAAAGCCGCTTTTAACGCCTTTTCATCCCTTATGCCCATTATAAGCGTATCATAACCCAATTCCCTTGCCTTTAACACAAAATAAGCATTCTGCAAGCCAAGGTCATAAGCGCCCCACATATCGCCAAGTTCGTTCACCTGCGAACCGTCGGGCATAAAGCCTGCGTTGCCCTTTTCAAACGCAGTCACCACCAAAACGGGTGCATTATGTGAGTTGTTGCGGTTAAATTCGGGCAGAGCCTCGCGTACTTGCGCAAGTTTTTCGGGCGATATGGCCACATAGTACCTGCCCGTCTGAGAATTTTTCCACGACGGCGCCATCTGTGCCGCAGCGATTATCTTTTCAACATCACTTTTTTCTATTGAAACGCCTTCCGCATATTTGCGCACACTTCGTCTTTCGTTTATAAGTTTTTCAAATTCCATATTTAATCCCTCTCATCCCATTTTATTGCATCATAAATAGCATCTTCAAGCGCAAAGCCCGGTTTCCAGCCAAGTGCCTTATCGGCAAGTTTGATATTTGCGTAAGACCCGCTTATATCGCCGCGTCTGCGGCTGCCGATGCGTGTGGGTATCTTCTCGCCCGTCACATTTTCAAATGCCATAATAAACTCTTTTACCGTAACATCAACACCGGAGCCGATATTAAGGCTTAAATAGTTTGTGAACATATCACCCGCGCGTTCAAATGCGCTGTCAAATTCCGCTGCGGCCTTAACATTCGCCTGCGCCACATCCCAAACGTGTATATAATCACGCACACAAGTGCCGTCGCGCGTGTCCCAATCACCGCCCGATATGACAAATGTGCTTTCTTCGCGGTTAAGTATGCGTATAAGCCTGCTTATTATGTTTGACGAACTGCGCGAAAGCCCACACCTTGTTTTCGGGTCGGCGCCTATCGGGTTAAAATATCTCAGTGTAATACACTTCATATTATATGCATTGCAAAAATCCCTTAATATCATCTCGGTGATATATTTTGTCCTGCCAAACGGGCTTCTGGGCTTTATCGGGCTTCTTTCCGTTACCATATACCCGGGCACATTGTCATATACCGCCGCCGACGAGCTGAATATTACCTTGTTTAACCCCAATGTATGCAGGTTTTTGTAAAATTCCATTGTTTTTACCACATTTATGGAGTAATACTCGTAAGGGTTTTCAACCGAAAGCGCAACGCTTGAAAGTTCCGCGCAGTGTATCGCCGCCTCAATATCGTGGTGATCCGCCATTACCTGTCTTAAACAGTCAAAATCCACTATATCCCCGCGGTAAAAATACGTATTCGGTATGTCGCATTTGGCATCTACGGCCTTGTCTATAACCACACATTCGTGCCCCGCATCCGCAAAAGCATAGCAAATGGTCTTTCCGATATAACCGCAGCCTCCCGTAACAAGAACTTTCATATTATCGCACCTACTTCCCTACAATACTCTTACTATATATTTTAAAACAAATAAATAAATTT
>CAMNCZ010000033.1 GCA_946534775.1 uncultured Eubacteriaceae bacterium | reverse complement strand
TCGCCGTTTGAATTGAACAGCGAGCAGCAGGCGGCGGTTGATACCATTCTTTCGAAGGACAGCAGACCCGTGCTTTTGATGGGTGTTACGGGAAGCGGCAAAACGGAGGTCTATCTGCGGGCAATAGAGCAGACGATAAAAGCGGGAAAACAGGCGATAGTGCTTGTGCCCGAAATATCGCTTACACCGCAGACGGTAGACAGGTTTGTTTCGCGCTTTGGTGATGCGGTCGCCGTTACCCATTCAAGAATGTCGGACGGAGAACGCTATGACCAATGGCGCAGGGCGCGCAGTAATGAGATATCGGTTATGATAGGCCCCAGATCGGCGATATTTACGCCGTTTGAAAAACTGGGTATGATAATAATCGACGAGGAACACGAGGCTGCGTACAGGGCAGATGTACAGTCGCCGAAATACGATGCGCGTGAAGTTGCCGAAAAACTTTCCGAGCTTTACGGTTGTCCGCTTGTTCTGGGCAGTGCAACGCCGTCGGTAACAAGCTACAGCAATGTAGGTATGGGTCTGTACAGGCTTTGCGAAATGAAAAACAGAATAAACCTTACGCCGCCGCAGATAACGCTTATAGATATGCGTGAGGAACTTGCCTGCGGCAACCGAAGTATTTTCGGCAGGGAATTGTATGATGCAATAAAGCAAAACCTTGAAGAGCAAAAGCAGACTATCCTGTTTTTGAACAGACGAGGATATTCTACCTTTGTTTCGTGCCGTGAGTGCGGTTATGTTATGACCTGCGCACAGTGCAATGTGAGCTATACATACCATAAGTTTTCAAACAGCCTTATGTGTCATTACTGCGGTGCTTCGGCGGAAGTGCCCGAAAAATGTCCGCAGTGCGGTTCAAAGCATATCCGTTATTTCGGTACGGGTACGCAAAAAATAGAGCAGGAAACACAGCGTCTGTTTCCGCAGGCAAGAATACTGCGTATGGATGCCGATACCACATCAGCCAAAAACAGTCACGCCGAAATACTGGATACTTTCAGAAACGGCGGGGCGGATATACTGGTGGGAACGCAGATGATAGCAAAGGGGCTTGATTTTCCCAATGTTACGCTTGTCGGCGTAATAGCGGCGGACCTTTCGCTTAATATGAATGATTATCATTCGGGCGAGATAACGTATCAGCTTATTACGCAGGTCGCGGGCCGCGCAGGCCGTGCCGATCTGCCGGGGCGTGTTTTTGTACAAACCTATTCACCCGAACATTACAGCATACAGGCGGCGGTAAACGGCAGTTATGAGGATTTTTACACGCAGGAGGCCGCTTTCCGCAGGCTTATGAAATATCCGCCTTTTACAAATATTTTTTTTGTGCTTGTATCGGGCGAGGATGAAGAAAAGGTATACCGCTGTATAATGACGCTTTTCGAGATAATGCAGCGATACAATAAAAAAACGGAGTTTACGCTGTTTGAGCCGACTCCTGCGATAATTTCAAAGATCGGCGGCAAATTTCGCTGGCGTATGATGGTGAAATCCGATGACAGCGAAAAAATAAAAAACTATGTTTTATATACGGTTGCGAAACTTCGTGCATATATGCCGCTTGACGATATAGGCATAAATATATCGCTTAATCCAAATTACAGTTTTTAAAAATAAATGTGACGAATAATTAAAAAAAATGTCTTTATTTATAAAGATGTTATTTTTATAAATTAAAGGAGTGCATTTTAATGAAAAGAAATACAGCAAAAAGATTTATTGTATCGGTGTTAACGGCAGCAATTATGACGGCGGCTATGCCGACCATGGCTCAGAACGGTATAGATACAAGCACTTACGAGACTTATATAGACAGGGTGAGAGTGTGCTTTGACCTGCCAGAGGATCTGCCGAATGTCAATATAAATCAATATGACGAAAACGTCGAGATATCGTGGCTCAGTGACGACAATAACAGAAATTACAGTGCATCTATCGATGATCACGGTTGTATAAGAAGTTTTTACAGCTATTCATCCCTTGACGAAGAAGAAAACTCAAAAAAGATAACCAAGCAGCAGGCGATCGAGAAGGCCGAAAGTGTTTTAAAGGCCGTTTACGGCGATAAGGCGGCAAGTTTTGAGAGGACAAGCCTTAATATAAACTCGTATTCCGTAAATATGTATTACAGATACACACAAAACGGGCTGCCGGTCGATGCAGGTGTAAGTATAGGGATAAGACGTGCCGACGGCGGTGTAAACAATTTCAGCGGTTTGTGTGACAAAATACTGAATTATTCCTATGCAAAGCCCGAAAGCGTAAAACTGCTTACCGATGATGAGATATACGCAAATTATAAAGAAAGCGAAAATATCGGAATATTCTATAATATTTTTTATGACGAAAACGGAGATAAATATACAAAGCCTGTTTATATTATAACGCCAAAAAATATAAACGCTTCAACGGGTGAGGAAGTAACGCCGCAAAGTATGGACGACTATGAGGTTGCTACCGAAGAAGCGGCTATGGATAGCGATAACGGCGCGGGTGCATCCACATCGGCAAAACGTGTTACCGAATTTGAAAAAAAGGCTGTTAAAGAATTTGAAAATTTAATAACCAAAGAAACGGCAGACCAAAATATAAAAAAATACTTTCCGCAGATAAAGGGTTATTCACTTGAAAATTCATCAATAACCACATACAACAATGAACCGAAAATATCGTTAAGCTATAAAGATAAGGAGTCAAAGAATTACGCAAACGCCGAGCTTGATGCTCAGACGGGTGATATTCTGCATTTTGGCAACTACAAATACAACAATATAAAGGATAAAGATGTAAAATTCGATGCAAAAAAAATAGGATCTTTATCGGACGAACTTGTTGGCAATATTGCAGCAGATATTTATAACGGCAAGGATTTTAAGAAAAATACCGATGGCGAACACGGATATGTGGTTTATGAACGTATACACGACGGTATAAAGGTGAACGGCCAGAATGTGACAGTATCGTTTAATGATGACCTCACTTTCAGTGATTACAGGAAAACTTGGGATAAGCTTGATTTTCCTTCGGCTAAAAATGCGGTAGCCGAAAAAAGCATATTTGAAAAAAGCAAGGCCGAAGGTTTTGGACTTAAATATGTTATAACCGAAAATGCGGCAGTGCTTTCTTACGGCTACTACGGAGGAAATTCGCGCTATTACCGTGTTTGGAGAAACGAAAGCTATTATGATGCTTTAACGGGCGAAAAGATAAATCCTTATGACGGTACGCCGCAGATCGAAAATGAAGGCGGCAATTATACCGACCTTGAAGGCAGCCCCTACAAGCAGACGATAGAGACGCTTGCCGAATACGGTTACAAACTGCCTTACAGCGAGTTTAAGCCAAATGAATATATTACTGTAGAGGACTTTTACTCATTTATAAATACAAATATCATTTATACGGACTACATTGCAAACAAGCTCTATTATGGCGGTTCCGCTATCTACAGCGAAGCAGAGAGCAAAAATGTGCTTACAAAATACGATATAGCAAAAATATTTGTAAATGAAAGCAACTATACCGAACTTGCCAAAAAAGATATTTTCAAATGTGCATTTACCGATGTAAGCGAGGAAAATGCGGGTTTTGTCACCATAGCTTCGGCAATGGGATTTGTCCCCGAAAAGGGCGGCGAATTTAACGGTACAAAAAAAATAACAAGGGGCGAGGCGGCGGAATACATCTATAAATGTCTTGAAGCCAATAATGCCCTGTAAAAACAGGAGAAATAAGATTTTTATGAACGCAGTGAAAAAAATAACAGCAGCAGTTGCGGCAATTATCGTGCTTGTATCAAGCATTGCGGTGCAGGCACAGGATTATCCGTACTACATCAAAGTAAACAGACAAACTCAGGTAACAACTATCTACACAAAAGACGACAACGGCAATTACACCGTGCCTTATAAAGCGATGATATGTGCGCCCGGCGCGGGCGGCAACACACCGCTGGGAATATTCCGTACACCCGAAAAATACCGCTGGAAACAACTTTTGGGAGGTGTATGGGGTCAATATTCGACAAGGTTTGCGGGAGGATGCCTTTTCCACAGCTGCTGCTACAGAAGACCCGATGAAAGTACTCTTATAACAAAAACTTTCAACTCTCTTGGCAGCAAGGAATCTCTCGGCTGCGTAAGACTTAGCGTTGCGGATGCAAAGTGGATATATGACAACTGCCCGATCGGCACAACGGTGGAAGTGCTGGACTCGCCTACAGACCCACTTCCGAGACCTGTTCCCATCAGGCTTACGTCTAATTCCACCTATCCAAATTGGGACCCTACAGACCCAAATCCGAACAACCCGTGGCAGAAGGAGCAGGTGAAAATTATTATAAAAGAGCCTAAGAAGTTTGTGAAAAAGGGTGACCAATACGCTTACAACAACCTTGCAGAGATACTGCATGACGGTGTTACCGCTTATGACATAGCAAATAATGTTATACACTATGATATAAGCTGCTGCGTTGATGTAAATACTCCGGGTGAATATATAATCAAATATTTTGCGACCGACAGCCTTGGCAATTACAACGAAAACCTTGCAAGACTTGTTGTGCTTGAATAAAAGACTCGGCATAAAACCGAGATATATGCCGTGCGGTGGTTCCGTGCGGCTTTTTTATAAATATACAATAAAAACAAAGAAAGAAGGGGAAGGTATGAAAATAATATTGGCGCTTGCAGTTGCGGCGGGATTGACGGCAGCGGCGGCTTGTATGCAAAAGCCCGATACGGAAGGGGATAAAGTGGGTATGAATATTTCTGCACTTTCAAATTACGATTTTTACGGTGAAATGGTAAAGACCGATGCCGACAAAAGAAAGTCGGTACGTTATTCGGGTGAGATAACCGATGAAGAGTGCAAAAAGAAGATAGTGTATTATCTTGAACAGGCTGAAAAAAATCATAAGATCGATATTGATGAAAACAGCGTTATAATCGACGGTGAGGATAATATGAAGCTGACCGCCAAAAACAAAAAAACAAATGACGAATATACGATATCATTGGCGTATCTGTCGGAAGAAGGGGTTAAAGTTCCGGTGGTGCTTGTGAAAAACGGAGAAAATATCGCTTGTTATGCGGATGTGCACGATTACAGCGAGGGAACGGAATCTATATTTGGCCCCGATAATCTTTCGGGTCAACTAAGATATTACGCAAAAGATGATATAATAAACGAAAATAATATATCCGAGGAGAAGGATATCACGCCCAAAATGGGGAAAACAAATATAGTTTTGGTAAAGCATTACACAAACGGCGCTTGGATGAGAGAAGACAGGGGCTTTTTTGCGGATATGAACGGCAATGTATACGGTTTTGATTTTTCAAGCGAAGATTATTTAAACGAGCCTTACGACGACCTTATGAGTGAACTTGAAAAAATATATAACGACCCGTCGTCAAAGCCTTCGGATATATACGGCGATACCGCTTTTCTTGAAATACTTGCGGAATATGCCGATAAAATATCTCCCGATGCAAAAATAAATTACAGTCAAATGGCGTGCGATGCGGGACAGAACACAACATATCTTGTGACGGGGGATAAGAGATTTGCCTTTGTTTATTCAAGTGGTGACAGCGAGGAAATAAGCGAAGATAAGTATGCCGAAATGGCGCGTACCGTTATCGAAAGAAATATATTTTATTAATTTTTTGTAAATTATGCATAAAAAATAAAAAAAATTAATTATTTTTAAAGGAATTTTGACAGCAACGCAGAATACTTATATTTATAGGCTTGGTTTATAATTTTATATAAGCCTTGCAATGCGAATATTTTTAGTGAATATTTTTCATTATGTTTTTAAAATTTAACAAGAGGTGATGTAATTTATGAAAAGTTATTCAGCAAAGCAAATCAGAAATGTCGCAATTTTGGGCCACAGTGGCTGCGGTAAGACCACTATAGCGGAATCGGCGCTGTTTATCAGCGGTGCCATTAAAAGGCGCGGCCGCGTAGAAGAGGGCAATACCGTCAGCGATTACGATGCAGAGGAGATCAAACGTAAGGTTTCCATAAATGCTTCGCTTATCCCCGTAGAGTTTGCAGATGAAAAGATAAACTTTATCGATACCCCCGGTTATTTCGATTTTGAGGGCGAAGTAAGGCAGGCATTGGCTGTAGCGGACCTTGCACTTATTATTGTAAACGGCAAGTCGGGTATTGAAGTAGGTACCGAAAAGGCGTGGGAACTTGCGGATGAACTCGGTGTGCCCAAAATGATATTTGTTAACGGTATGGATGACGAAAACGCTAACTTTGACAATATAGTTGAAAGTTTAAAACAGGTTTTCGGTAAATCGATCGCACCTATTCAGGCACCGTGGAGAGAAGACGGCAAGTTTGTGGGCTTTGTTAATACGGTAAGACGCAAAGCGCGTAAGTTTGAAAACGGCGAAGTTATTACCTGCGATATGCCCGCAAGTCTTGAAGATGAAGCGGCAGTTATAAGAAATATGCTTGAAGAGGCTGTTGCGGAAACATCCGATGAATTAATGGAAAAATTCTTTGCTGAAGAGCCTTTCACGGAAGATGAAATATTCGGCGGTATCAGGGTAGGTATAGTTGACGGTACGGTTACACCCGTTATTATGGGCGCAGCTACTATGAACCTCGGTATCCGTATTATGCTTGAAAATGTTATCAAGTTCCTTCCTTCAACAAACGAGGTAAGACCTACTGTTGAGGCAATAAATCCCAAGACAGGCGATCCCGTTGAGATCAACTGCGATGAGTCCGAGCCTTTCTCGGCATTTGTTTTCAAGACCATCGCCGATCCTTATGTTGGCCGTCTGAGCATATTCAAGGTAACATCGGGTATTCTCAAAAGAGATGCTATGGTTAAAAACGTAAATAAAAATATCGCTGAAAAGATCGGTCATATCTATGTTTTAAGAGGTAAAGAGCAAATCGAAGTCGAAGAACTTAAAGCGGGCGATATCGGTGCTGTTGCAAAATTACAGAACACAAGCACAAACGATACCCTTGCAGATGCTTCAAGACCCGTTCAGCTGCCGCCTATCGATTATCCTCAGTCACTGCTTAAAATGGCTGTTAAGCCTAAGGCAAAGGGTGATGAAGATAAGCTTGCGGGCGCTATCGCAAAGATTATGGAAGAGGACAAGACTATCCTCTTTACGGTAGATAAGGAAACAAAGCAGTCCGTTGTTTCGGGCGTTGGCGATACACATATCGATGTATTCGTAAACAAGCTTAAAACCAAATATAAAATCGATGTGGAACTTTCCGAACCTATCATTCCTTACAGAGAAAAGATCAGGGGCAAAGTTTCCATCCGCAGCAAATATAAGAAACAGTCGGGCGGTCACGGCCAGTACGGCGATGTAGCTATCGATTTCGAGCCTTCGGGCGATCTTACGGTGCCTTATGTGTTTGAAGAAAAGATTTTCGGCGGTTCCGTACCCAAAAACTACTTCCCTGCTGTTGAAAAAGGTTTGCAGGAAAGTGTAAAGGCAGGTCCGCTTGCGGGTTATCCTGTTGTAGGCATCAAGGCAACGCTTGTTGACGGTTCTTATCATCCCGTTGACTCTTCCGAAATGGCGTTCAAGACAGCTACTGTTATGGCATTTAAAGACTGCTTTAACGATCCTGCTTCAAAGCCCTGTATTATGGAGCCTATCGCTTCCGTAACCGTTATTGTTCCCGATGAATACACGGGCGATGTAATGGGCGATATGAATAAGCGCCGCGGACGTATCCTCGGTATGGAAAAAGACGATAAGGGCAAACAGAACATTATTGTTGAAGTACCTTTGGCAGAAATGGCAAACTATTCGACAGACCTTAGAAGTATGACCCAGGGCAGGGGCAGATACACACTTGAATTTGCACGCTATGAAGAAGCACCCAAGGATGTACAGGACAAGGTTATTGCAACCAGAAAAGCTGAGTTGGCAGAAAAATAATTATTTAA
>CAMNCZ010000032.1 GCA_946534775.1 uncultured Eubacteriaceae bacterium | reverse complement strand
TACGGCAGTAACTTATGGCAGGGTAATAAATGCAGGCCTTCTTGAGGATGATCCAACATATTACAGATATACCATCAAAACCACGGGTGAAGCAAATACGCCCGCTATTGCTTGCGTTGAATGGAATACGGACAATTCGCCCTACGGCAAAAAAGGTGTTTATCCTCGTGATGCCTTTACAGATGAATTGGAGATGGAGTGGGACTGGTTTAATGATACCGATTATATAAGCCCGAGAGAGATCTACAGTGCGGCACTAAATTATTGTACATCTGGCAAGGCGGCGGCAAATGAGAAAATAACGGATAGAGACCTTGTAAAAAATAGATATTTAAGCTATTATCCAAAAACAAAATACGATATAGTAAGAGACGGAAATTGGATAAAATACGTTGAATGGGATGATGGCTACGGAAATAAACGCAGATATCCGAGAGAGGCAAATGAAAATTACAGTGATTTTGATATGCGCGGGGATGCCTATATAATATTTAATGTATCAAGAACTTACGCCACCGATATGTATATAATGTGTAAATGGGATGAAAATACAAAAATTACTGTAGATGATCTTGTCAGAAGTGGTAATATTAAGTCTTATCCAATTATTGACTTTGATATTGTGACTTCGGGTGATAAAAATAATCCCACAATAAGTTATGTAGGATATTATAATGAAAGCGGCGAGTATGTGAAATATCCGGACGATACCGGTGAATATTGGTATAGCGGTATTTCCGATAACGGAAGAAACGGGGCATCTACTGTTTTTTCCGCTGCACAGACTTATGCGACAGATCTTTATACAAAAGGCGAATGGAACAAAGACGTTGTGATCACCGTGGAGGATCTTGTAAACGCGGGACTTTTAAGCCAAACTCCGCAGATAAATTATATCATACATACAACGGGTGAATCCGCGACCCCTGCAATTTATTATGTGGAGTGGAAAAACGATAAAGGTGTTACACTTCATTATCCCCAATATTAAAAGGGTGCCCAAAACATATAAACGGTATGCCCAAACAGGAGCAGATAAAATTTGGATATAAACAGTACATTCAATCTTGCCGAAGAACTTAAAAAACTGCCCGATCAGCCGGGTGTTTATCTTATGAAAAACGAAGATGACGAGATAATTTATGTCGGCAAAGCCAAAATTTTAAAAAACAGGGTAAGGCAGTATTTTCAAAAAAACAAGCAGCACTCGGTAAAAGTGCTTAAAATGGTCGAAAATATAGCGGCTTTTGAATATATAGTCACCAATAACGAGGTAGAGGCGCTTATACTTGAAAACAACCTTATAAAAAAGTACGACCCTCACTACAATATACTTTTAAAAGATGATAAGACCTATCCTTATATAAAAGTGACCGTAAACGAGATGTATCCGCGGGTTTTTACCACACGCAGGCATTTAAAGGACAAGGCAAAATATTTCGGACCTTATACATCGGGGATCGCGGTAAAGGAGACGATAGAACTTATACACAGGCTATACCCCATAAGAAGCTGTCAGAAATCCTTTCCGCGCGATATCGACAGGGAGCGGCCCTGCCTGAATTACCATATAGGCAGGTGCAAGGCGCCCTGCGCAAGGCTGATAAGTACGGAAGAATATAACGGATATATCGAAAAAGTGCTGGATTTTCTTAACGGCAAAACAAAAGAGATCATTGAGGAATTTCAGCAGAAAATGGAAGATGCCTCGGAAAACCTTGAGTTTGAAAAGGCTGCGGAGTACCGCGATATTATCGGTGCAATAAAGAAAATATCGGAGCGCCAGATAATAGAGAATATGACGGAGAACAACCGCGATGTAATTGCCTTTGTTCGGCAAAATGATGATGTTGTTTTTCAAGTATTTTTTATACGCGGCGGCGTGATAACGGGGAGGGAAAGTTTTATGCCCGAGTGTACACCCGACACCGACGACAAGGAACTTATGACCGATTTTGTAAAGCAGTTTTACAGCGGTACGCCGTATATCCCAAAAGAGATCATTTTGCAGTGTGATATAGACGATTTTGAACTTATCAGCAGCTGGCTGTCGCAGGTAAAGGGGCAGAGGGTAAATATCCTGATCCCGCAGAAAGGCGAGAGACACAATCTTGTACACCTTGCACAGGAAAATGCCAAAGTGGTGCTGGAGCGCACGGGCAACCGACTTAAACGCGAATATAAGCAGACTTTGGGTGCGCTTGAAGAAATAAAGCAGCTGCTTGGGCTGGATTTTGATCTGAACAGGATAGAAAGCTATGATATTTCAAATACACAGGGCTTTCAGAATATAGGCGCAATGGTCGTGTTTGAACAGGGCAAACCGAAACGCAGCGATTACAGAAAATTTAAAATAAAAAGCGTTATAGGCGCCGATGATTATGCCTCTATGGAGGAAGTGATAACAAGGCGCTTTACGCGATATATCAACGAAAACAGCGGTGAAAGCCAAAAAACGGGTTTTGATAAACTGCCCGATGCTATTTTTACGGACGGCGGCAAAGGCCAGATGAAATCGGTGCAGACTGCGCTTGACAATGTGGGTGTAAATGTGCTTGTATGCGGTATGGTAAAAGACGATCATCACCGCACGCGCGGGCTTATATATGACGGCAAAGAGTATATTATGTCACCGCACAGCGAGGCTTTTAAGCTGATAACAAGGATACAAGACGAAGTACACCGTTTTGCCATTGAATATCACAGAAAACTGCGTGCGCAAAAGCAGATACACAGTATTCTGGAGGATATCCCGGGTGTAGGTGAAAAAAGGCGAAAGGCGCTTATGGCACACTTTGGCGATATAAATGCCATAAAGGCCGCAGAGGTCGAAGAACTTGCGCAGGCCGATGGTATGAATATAAAAGCGGCCGAACAGGTCTATAATTTCTTCAGGGGGATAAAGTGACAGAAAGCGAAATTTTAAATGCAGATAAAGTTTTAAAAGAATATTTTGGACATACGTCGTTTCGCGGGGACCAGGAAGATTTGGTAAAGGCAGTTTTAACGGGACGTGATGTGCTTGGCGTTATGCCGACGGGCGCGGGAAAATCTGTTTGTTATCAGGTGCCCGCGCTTATGCTTGACGGGCTTACGATAGTTATATCGCCGCTCATCTCGCTTATGAAAGACCAGGTCAATGCGCTTTGGCAGTCGGGTGTACGGGCGGGGCTGATAAACAGTTCTCTCACCGCAGAACAGGCAAAACAGACTTATCGTGCGCTTTATGAGGGCGATTTGGAGATACTGTACGCGGCACCCGAACGGCTTTTGACGGAAGGCTTTTTAAATATGGCACAGCAGGTGAAGATAGCGCAGGTGACGGTTGACGAGGCACACTGTATATCGCAGTGGGGGCAGGATTTCAGACCAAGTTATCTTAAAATAGCCGAGTTTGTGGACAAGCTGCCGCAAAGGCCTGTTATAAGCGCGTTTACGGCGACCGCGACCGAGCAGGTAAGGCAGGATATCAAAAAACTTTTAAAACTTAACGACCCGTTTGAGGCGGTCAGCGGTTTTGACAGACGAAACCTGCGTTTTACCGTATACAATCCCAAGAAAAAATACGAAAAACTTTCGGGGATACTGCAAAACAACAAGGATAAATGTGTTATTGTTTACTGCCTTACCCGTAAAAAGACAGAGGAGGTATGCGCAAAACTCTGCGCCGAGGGATTTAACGCAACACGTTATCACGCAGGTCTCGGTGATGCCGAACGCAGAAAAAATCAGGAAGATTTTATATACGACCGCAAAAACATAATGGTCGCAACAAATGCTTTCGGTATGGGTATAGACAAGTCAAATGTGGGGCTTGTCATACATTATAATATGCCTAAAAATATAGAAAGCTATTATCAGGAAGCGGGCAGGGCAGGCCGTGACGGCAGTGAGGCCGAATGTATAATGCTATACAGCGCGGCAGATGTGCGCACTAACCGTTTTCTTATAGACAACTCGGATGACATAAACCCCGAACTTACCGATAAAATGCGCGAGGATATCCGCAAAAAGGATATAATGCGCCTTAATAAAATTACGGACTACTGTAGAACTACCGATTGTTACAGGAAATTTATTTTAAAATATTTCGGTGATACGGCACCCGACTATTGCGGTAATTGTTCAAACTGTCTGTCGGATTTTGATGCGGTGGATATAACGATAGAGGCACAGAAAATAGTTTCCTGCGTTTACCGCATAAAACAAAAGGGCAAAAAATACGGCCGCGCTATGATAGCCGATATATTGATGGGGTCAAAAAATCAAAAAGTTATGCAAAGCGGTATGTCAGAGTTAAGTACCTACGGCATAATGTCAAATTCGCCGAAAGACTATATTTATGAGATAATCTCTTTCCTTATCGAGCAGAAATATTTGTCGGAAAACGGTGAATATCAGCTTATTGATATAACGGAATTTTCACCTGAAATAGTAAAGCAAAAAAAGCAGCTTACTATGAAGCACAAAAAGACACTTACAGAAGAACAAAAAAAGATATCGACCGTATACGATATCGATTATACGCTTTTTGCCAAGCTTAAAGAACTGCGTGCGGAACTTGCAAAGGAGGAAAAAGTGCCTGCCTATATCGTATTTTCCGATGCCGCTTTAAGGGATATGTGCAGGAAAAGGCCGACGGACAATATGCAGTTTTTGAATGTGTCGGGTGTCGGCAGGCTTAAAGCGCAAAAATACGGTGATGATTTCTGCGCCTGTATAAGAGAATATATAAGAAATAACTGAATTTTTGTACAATTTTTAAACGGGAGAATAACAATGATAAAAGAAGTTTTTTCCGAAAACGAGACTTATGCCTTTGCACGGGATATGGCAAAAAAGGCTGAAAAAGGTAGTATTTATTGCCTTTGCGGCGATCTGGGCGTTGGCAAAACGGTCTTTACAAAGGGTTTTGCAAAGGGCCTTGGCATTGACGAACATATTACAAGTCCGACCTTCACCATTGTAAACGAATATGAAGGCAGCCTGCCGTTTTATCATTTTGATGTTTACAGGATAGGCGATATAGAGGAAATGTATGATATAGGTTTTGAAGAGTATATTTTCGGTGACGGTGTCTGTCTTATCGAGTGGGCAGGCCTGATAAAGGAACTTATACCCGATAATGCCGTTTGGATAAATATAGAAAAAGACCTTGAAAAAGGTATTGACTACAGAAAAATAGAGGTAAAATGATATGAAGATTCTTGCTTTGGATTCGACGGGGCTTGTGGCTTCGGCAGCTGTTACTGAGGACGAAAAAACTATAGCGGAGTTTACTCTTAATTACAAAAAAACACATTCGCAGACACTTATGCCTATGATAGAGTGTATATGCAAAGAAATTGAACTTGATCTGAAAACGCTTGATTATATTGCCTGTGCATCGGGTCCCGGCTCCTTTACGGGGTTAAGGATAGGTGCGGCAACGGCGAAAGGGCTTGCGCACGGGCTTGGCAAAAAGCTGATACCCGTACCGACACTCGATGCGCTTGCATATAATCTGCCGTACAGCGAAAAGGTGATAGTGCCTATAATGGATGCCAGAAGAAACCAGGTCTATACGGGATTTTTTCAAACATCCGACGGTAAACTCGAAAAACTCAGCGAATATATGGCAGAGGATATAAATGTGGTTTTGGAAAATCTTGCGGAGATCACCGATTCCGCAGTTTTTCTTGGTGACGGAGTACCTGTTTTCAAGGACAAAATCCTCCAATTCAACAAAAACCATTGTTTCGCACCTGCCTGCGCAAATATGCAGCGTGCGGCCTGCGTAGGTGTGCTTGCGGCATCAATGACCGACAAAGCGGTAACGGGCGATGAGTTTGAGATAATTTATTTAAGAAAATCACAGGCTGAAAGGGAAATGGGTCTATGACAAAAGCGGATATTCGGGTCAGGGAAATGCGATATGAGGACCTTGACGAGGTTATGAAAATTGAAAATGCCTGTTTTGCGGTGCCGTGGTCAAGACAGTCTATGCAGGAAGAACTGTTCAGCCTTATGAAGTACTATTATACCGCACTTATCGACGGCAAAGTTGCGGGGTACGGCGGTATGTGGCACGTTGTTACGGAGGGTCATATAACCAATATTGCAGTAGCGCCGCAGTACAGAAGAATGGGTGTCGGGGATGCTATAGTAGGAAAAATTATGCAGACGGCAGAGGAAAAAGAAATGCTTGGCGTTACACTTGAGGTGCGTGTAAGCAATATCGCCGCCAAAAATCTTTATGAAAAACACGGTTTTGTTGTTACGGGTGAAAGAAAAAAATATTATTCAGATAACAACGAAGATGCTTATCTTATGTGGAATTATCTTATCCCGATGGAAGAATGGCTGTAAGGTGTTGAATAATAGAAATATATTTTATAATGCGCTTGCCGAAACAGAGTACGGACCCTGTCGACAGGCGTTTTTTTGATTTTAAAAGATTTATAAAATAGGATTGACAAAATACAATGTTTGTTGTATAATGAATGTTACATAATAAATATTGCATAACAAAAGGAGACTTGCAAAATGCCGCCGAAACCAAAATTTAGCCGAATGGATATTGTAAATGCTGCGCTGGATATAATACGCGAAAGCGACATAGAACATATAACCGCGCAGGCGATAGCAAAAAAACTTGAAACCTCAACACGGCCGTTGTTCAATTATTTTTCCACCTTGGAAGAGTTGAGAAATGCTGCGGCAGAGCAGGCGCGTGTGCTTTATAATGAATATGCCGAGAAAGGGCTTGCAATGATACCTGCGTTTAAAGGGTTTGCAATGGCTTATATCAAATTTGCACTTGAAGAACCCAGTTTATTCAGGCTGTTGTTTATGCGTAAAACGCAAAATGATGATATGTCGGCTTTTCTTGATAACGAGGGACATTTGAATACTGTGCTTGATGCTATTTCCGAAACTTTCGGCATTGACCGCGAAAAATCTATGTGGCTGTATGGAAATATGTGGCTGTATGCACACGGCATAGCTACAATGTGTGCAAGCGAAACACTGAGATTTTCGGATGAGGATATTGCGCAAAGGTTGGGACTATTGTGCAGAAGTTTGCTGATAAGCCTGCATTTTCCGCAGGATGAACGTACAGGGATAATACCAAACAGTGATATTGAAATGCCCGGAAATGTAGAGGATTATTATTTTAGGCCGAAAAAATCGGATTAAGGAGATCGCTATGGAATATATAAAACTCACAAAAGAAAATATAGAAACGGAACATATTTGCTGCGCCATCTCAAATAACAGGGATATTCAGGTCGCATCCAAAAAAAGCTGGCTTTCGGAGCGCTTTGCTGACGGACTTGTATTTTTGAAAAGTGTAGAGAGAGGCAAATGCTTTATTGAGTACATTCCTGCGGAAAATGCGTGGATACCAATTATTGCGGACGGTTATATTTATATAGACTGCCTTTGGGTGTCGGGTTCGTTCAAGGGACACGGATATTCAAATGATTTGCTGAACGAATGTATAACCGACAGCAAGCAAAAAGGGAAGAAGGGTTTGTGTATACTTGCAGCATCAAAGAAAAGACCGTTTCTGGCAGACCCGAAATTTTTAAAACATAAAGGTTTTGAGGTTTGTGACGAGGCCGATAATGCGGTGCAATTATGGTATCTGCCGTTTGATAAAAGTGCGGAAAAGCCAAAATTTAAAGAATGTGCAAAACATCCGCATACAAACGGGGAGGGGTATGAACTTTATTATACAAGCCAATGTCCTTTCAATGCAAAATATGTGCCGATGCTTGAAAATACCGCAAAAGAACAGGGTGTAAAATTCAAAGCGATACATATAAACAAAAAGGAAGATGCACAAAATGCGCCGACTCCCACAACCACCTATTCTTTGTTTTATAACGGAGAATATATAACAAACGAGCAGATGAACGATAAAAAGTTTTTGAAGCTTTTGGAAAATAGCGGCGCGCTGAAAAATCTGACAAAGGTTTGAAATTT
>CAMNCZ010000031.1 GCA_946534775.1 uncultured Eubacteriaceae bacterium | reverse complement strand
TATATTTATAAGTATGGCAACAACAGAAATTGAAATAGATGCCTTAACGCCGAAACGCTTTACAATGATATCCATTGACAAAAACGACAGCCACGACACTATCACACCCGCATCTACAGCGATCCAGTCAAGTGCCACAAGCCCCTTGTTTGCAAACAGGTTCATAAGCACAACGCTTAAAACAAACATAGTAAGGGTAAGCGGCGGAACACTCCTTAACAATACCTTCAGTTCCGTAAGTTCCTTTTTAAGATCGATATTCATTTTTATTCTCCTTTGTTTTTTTAAGTGGGTTAGCAAAGTTATAACCACTTTTTGTTTTTTATAGCGGGTTTTCAAAAAGACCGCTTGCAGTTTTAACTACCATATAAAATTGGCTTTTGCCATTTCGCCGTTGTCTATCAATATATCCTGCGCGGTCATACTTTTGTTTATCACCGCAACAAAATATATCCACTCGGCTATTTCCTCGGGCTGCGCCCATTTGTTAAGCAGGCTTTCGTCAAGTACCGCCTTCCACAGGCGCTCATCATCAAGTATATGCCTGTTTATATCGGTAACTACCCCGCCCGGGGAAAGGCTGTTGCAGGTAGCGCCGTATTTTGCCACCTGCAAAGCCGTATTTTTTGTATAATTCATAACGCCGCCCTTTGATACGCTGTATTCGGGAAATTCGGCGCCGTTATGCGCAGATGCGCTTGCAATATTCACAATTGCCTTTATATTTGGCTGCAAGCCGTATTTTTGTGTGCAGTACATTGTGCCGAAAAGATTTACATATATGTCTTTTTCGGTTTGGGTCTGCACACCTGCGTTATTTACAAGTATCTCCACTTTGTCAATATCGGGAAGAGAGTTTTTATCGCTTACATCTGCGATAAAATGCGTATAGTTTTCGTTTTCTATGCTGCTTTCGCGTATATCTATGCCATACACGCTATGTCCCGCGGAAAGAAATTTCACTGCCGCAGCCCTGCCGATACCCGATGTTGTACCCGTAATCAATACTTTCATATTATTTATTGCTTAAATATTCGTCAATAGCCGCAGCTGCTTTTTTGCCTGCGCCCATTGCAAGAATTACCGTAGCTGCACCCGTTACGGCATCGCCGCCTGCATAAACCGCTTCACGGCTTGTCTTGCCTGTTTCTTCCTCGGCTACGATACATCTTCTCTTGTTTGTTTCAAGACCGGGTGTATTGCTGCTGATAAGCGGGTTTGGCGAGGTACCCAGACTCATTATAACGGTATCGACATCCATCTCAAACTCGCTGCCTTCTATAACAACAGGGCTTCTTCTGCCGCTTTCGTCGGGTTCACCAAGTTCCATCTTAACGCACTTCATACCCTTTACCCAGCCGTTTTCGTCAACAAGGATCTCCGTGGGGTTTGTAAGGATATCAAATATAATGCCCTCTTCCTTAGCGTGGTGAACTTCCTCAACACGCGCAGGAAGCTGCTCAAGCGCACGGCGGTATACTATATGGCTTTCGCTGCCAAGTCTTAAAGCGGTTCTTGCCGCATCCATCGCAACATTGCCGCCGCCGATAACGGCAACTTTTTTACCTATCTTAACGGGTGTGTCGTAGTTTTCGTCAAACGCTTTCATAAGGTTTACCCTTGTAAGGAATTCGTTTGCGGAAAGAACACCGTTTGCCTGCTCGCCCGGGATACCCATAAATTTGGGGAGACCTGCGCCGCTGCCGATAAATACAGCCTCAAAGCCTTCTTCGTCAAAAAGCTGATCTATAGTGATAGTTCTGCCGATAATAACATTTGTTTCTATCTTAACGCCAAGTTTTTTGATGTTTTCAACCTCGGCCTTAACGACCTTTTCTTTGGGAAGTCTGAACTCGGGGATACCGTATTCAAGCACGCCGCCTGCCTTGTGGAGAGCCTCGAAAATAGTTACCTCATAACCTTTTTTGGCAAGGTCGCCTGCGCAGGTAAGGCCTGCGGGGCCTGCACCGATAACAGCAACTTTTTTACCGTTTGAAGGTGCCTTTTCGGAAAGGTCGATACCCTGTTCGCGCGCATTGTCTGCGGTAAATCTTTCAAGCTTGCCGATAGAAACGGGTTCGCCCTTGATACCGAGAACACACTTGCCCTCGCACTGATTTTCCTGAGGACATACACGGCCGCAGACAGCGGGAAGAGCGCTGTATTTTGCAATGGTCTTTGCTGCGCCTTCAAAATCGCTTTCCTTGATATGGCTTATAAAGCCGGGAATATCGATACCTACGGGACAGCCCGATACACAACGCGGATTTTTACAGTTAAGACAGCGGTTTGCTTCTTCAACGGCTTCTTCCTTGTTGTAACCTAAACATACTTCGTCAAAATTTGTTGCCCTTACCTTGGGATCCTGTTCCCTAACGGGCACTTTATGCATTTTATCAGCCATTATTTGTCACCTCCGCAGCCGCAGCCACCGTTTTTATGTGTGCTGCCTTCTTCAAATTTAAGTCTTGCACGACCCTCTTCTGTCTTGTACATTGCACTTCTGCGCATTGCTTCGTCATAATTTACCTTATGGCCGTCAAACTCGGGACCGTCAACGCAGGCAAACTTGACCTCGTCGCCAACGGTAACACGACAGGCACCGCACATACCCGTACCGTCTACCATAATGGGGTTAAGGCTGACAATTGTGGGGATATTAAGCGCTTTTGTTGTCATGGCGGTAAACTTCATCATTATCATAGGGCCGATAACAACAGCGTGATTATATGTCTTGCCGTCTTCATTGACAAGCTTTTCAAGAAGCTTGGAACCTACGCCGTGGAAACCGTAAGAACCGTCATCTGTAGATATATAAAGGTTTTCGGCAACTGCTTTCATCTCGTCTGCAAGTATAAGAAGGTCTTTTGTTCTTGAACCGATGATAACATCAGCCTTTATGCCTTTTTCTTTAAGATATTTTACCTGAGGATATACGGGCGCTGCACCTACACCGCCTGCAACAAAAATAATGTTTTTCTTTGCAAGTTCCTCATCGCTCATTTCGCAAAGATCCGAAGGACGACCGAGAGGACCTACAAAATCCGACACATATTCGCCTTCTTCAAACTGCATAAGTTCCATTGTGGATTTGCCGACAGCCTGCGCAACTATAGTTACCGTACCTGCTTCCCTGTCGTAATCGCAAACGGTCAAAGGTATTCTTTCGCCTTTATCCGTTGTTTTTATAATAATAAACTGACCTGGCATAGCGGATCTTGCAACTCTGGGTGCTTCGATCTTCATAAGGTATATCGTATCCGTCAACATACGTTTTTTTACGATTTTATACATTTTTATTCCTCCTATACAAAAGTCGTTGTGTATCTCAAAACCAACGCGTAAAAAACCACATATAATTATACAACAAAAAAACACAATATACAATTATTTTTTTTACCTAATTAATAAAATTTTTGAAGGATTTTTTGTGGAAAATTTCATATTAAGGCATATATCAAAGCAAAAAAAGGACGGGAAGTTTTACCCTCCCGTCCCTATTTGTCAAAGCGCCGTTGCGCTTAATGCCGAAGTGGTTTTGCCCGACTGCCGGACACCGCCCTGCTGCATATTCGGTACCTGCTTTTGTTCAAAGCCGTTTTCACCGAAATTTCCGCCGCGGCCGCCGTGACCTCTGCCGCCGAAACCTCTGTCGTTTTTGGGAAATTCCCCGTTTTCGGGTGCAAACTCGCCGTTTGGCATATTGCCGTCAAAGGCAGGTCTTTCTCCCATATTACCGTTTCCGAAAGGCATTTGTCCGTCCTGAGTGGTTGAATTTTCGCCGTTCGGTAACTGTCCGTTTGGCATTTGTCCGTTTGGCATCTGTCCGTTAAAAGCCTGACCGTTCTGCATCCTGCTGTTTCCGCCAAAACCGCCGCGGCCGCCCATACCGCCGCCCATCATAGACTGCGGTATCTCGCTTACTTCCTCACCGTTTATTATTATAGTACCGCCGTTAAACTCGGCCTTTCCGTCATAATCAAACGATGATGTCTGCGCAGTAATATTTATTGTGCCGCCGTTTACTATGATATCGCCGTTTGCATCCACCGCATCGGTATCGCCGCGTCCCATAACTATTGTGGCAGTACCGCCGTTAAACTCTATTGTAGGTGTACCTGCCGATGCACTCTTTGCCGTTGCATTTATACCGTCATCGGATGCATTTATATTTATTGTGCCGTCATTTATCTGTATACAAGTGCCTTCTATGCCCTCTGCCGAGGTTATATCAAATGTACCGCCGTCTATCTGTACCGTTGTTGTGCCCTGTATACCGTCGCTTGCCGCATTTATCGTAAATGTGCCGCCCGAGATGTAAACATAGCCCTTTGTATCATCTTCATCGTTTTCACTGTGGAAAGCATCCTTTTGTGTGGTAATATTAAATGTACCTCCGCTTATCCTTATGGAATCGTTTGCTTCTACCGCATCTTTTGCGCAGGTGATATTATATGTGCCGCCCGTTATCTTCAGATCGTCCTTGCCCGAGATACCGTTGCCCTGCGTTGAGGATATGGTCAAAGTGCCCTCGCCGTTTAAAACTATATCATCTTTTGAGAAGATGACCGCATCCGTATTGGTCTCGCCGTCTGCCGTGAACGCGCCCGTTACCGAAAGACTGCTTGTGCCGCTTGATGTTGTAACAAAACATTTATCCGACGATACAACGTATATTGCGGGAGTACTGTCGTTTGTGATGCTTACATTGTCAAGCACCAGCTGTACCTTTGCCTTGCTGTTTGCGTTTACTTTTATCGTACAGTTTTTGGCGCTGCCGCTTATTACATAAACACCCTCTGCGGTTATATCTATTGTTTTATTATCTGCAACTGTTATTTTCTTTGCACTTGATGTATCTGCCGTCTGCTGCAAGTCTCGCTCGCTGAAAAGCTGGGTCGTGTCCGTGGTCACGGATGTATACGATAAATACTGCGCATCGCTTTCGGCCGTATTTTCCTCTATCTCATCGTAACTTACGCTCTCCGTGGTATCTTCTGTTATAACGCTTTGTGTTTCCTCTGCCGATGCCTGCGAACTTTCGCTTACATAAGCTGTCGTACACCCGCTTGCCATCACACATATCACCATTGCCGCTGCCATTGAAACTATATATCTTTTCATAATTGAATTCCTCGCTTTCTTGTTTTATTGTGATTTTATTCTACATCCGTTTTTTTAAACTGTACTTAAATAAAAATTAGAATTGAATTAAATAATTTTTTGTGGTATCATAATATAGGTCATATTAAAAAACATATCGATAATATTTTTAAGGAGTATTTATGGAACGTATTTTTTCTGCCATTGACGAGATAAAAAAAGTCATAAAAGGCAAAGACGATATTATAGAACAGGTTATGCTTGCTATATTAAGCAACGGTCACGTTTTGCTTGAGGATATACCGGGTGTCGGCAAGACCACACTTGCTATGGCGTTTTCGCGCGTAATGGGGCTAAGCTACAAACGTATGCAGTTCACCCCCGATGTAATGCCAAGCGATGTATCCGGTTTTTCAATGTATAACAGCCAAACCAATACATTTGAATATAAAGAAGGCGGTGTTATGTGCAACCTTTTTCTTGCCGACGAGATAAACAGGACCTCGCCCAAGACCCAATCCGCACTTTTGGAAGTAATGGAAGAAGGCCGTGTCACCGTTGACGGCGAAACGCATAAACTTCCTCTGCCCTTTGTTGTTATTGCCACACAAAACCCGTTTGGCTCTTCGGGCACGCAAAAACTGCCGCAAAGCCAGATGGACAGGTTTCTTATGTGTATATCTATGGGCTATCCCGACCCCGTAAGCGAAATTGCCATATTAAAAGGCAACCGCAAGGACAAAATGGATATATTGGAAGAAAAGCTGAACGCGCCCATACTTACAAAAATACAGCAGGCAGTCGAGGAACAGTACGTTGACGAAAGTATTTACTCGTACATTGTTGAAATATCCAACCGTACAAGGGAAAGCGGCAATTTTTCTATGGGTATCAGCCCGCGAGGCTCTATCGCACTTTTAAAGGTGGCAAAGGCAAAGGCGTTTTTAAACCGCCGTTCATATGTGATACCGCAGGATATAATAGATATAATCGGCATAGTATGCGCTCACCGTATAGAACTGAGTCCGCAGGCAGCCGCAAACGGTCTTACGGCAAAAGCCGCTTTAAAAGAGATAGTTGACGGCACACCAATGCCAAAAATAAGCAAACCCTCGGCAAAAGATAAAAAATAAAATAAAAATTTTAAAAGGATAGTATTAATGGAAAAAGTAAATAATTTTTTATATTATGCCATTCTTATCGGCCTTTTCGCCTATCTGACATATTATCTGCACAGCCAAAGCCTTTTTATACTTCTGCTGCTGTTTCTTATTTTCCCGATATTCAGCTGTATCGCCGCAAAACACACGGCAGACAGGCTTTCGGTAAAGGCTGCGCCGCTTTCCCTTTGGACCGATAAAGGCAAGCAGACTCAGATAAATTTTGTTTTCGACAACCGCACACTCTTACCTGTTATTTCGTGCAGAGTTTCTTTCAAGGCCGAAAACAGATATTTTAAAAACGACCTGGTCAACTGCCTTGACGTATCACTGCCCGCAAAAGCCAAACACACGGTGCAGATACCGATAACGCCGATATACAACGGACTTTTCACCGTGAATATAACGGAAGTTTATGTGCGCGATATGCTCAATATTTTCGCATTTAAAGCAAAAAAAACCGAAAACTGCTGTTTTTATATAAAGCCGCTTCCCGCCGAAACCGGCGTATCACTTTCCGTAAGCGAACTTTACAGCGAGGACAGCATAATATCTGCCAAAAACATAAACGGCACGCAGATAGACGGTGTAAGGGATTATGTCGCAGGCGATAAATTAAGAAACATACATTGGAAACTCAGTTCAAAATACAACGATCTGCTTGTAAAAGAATATTCCGACAACAACGAAGAGTCTGCCATTTTGCTTGCGGAACTCTACGCACCCTGCATAGACGATATTATCGACAATATATACGGCACGGGGCTTGCACTTACGGATATGGGATACCCTTATACGCTTTGCTTTGCTTCATCGGGCAGTGAACAGCTGACAAAACTTTATATAACCGATAAAAACGAACTTTTAGACGGCATACAAAAAATGTATCTGGCATATATCACGCAAAGTGACACAAACTCACTTTACGCCCTGCGCCGTGAATACGCTGGCAGCGGCATAATTTATATCCACGGTTCATCCGAAGGTAAGGCGGTGACGGATATAATATGAGTATTATTAAAGAATATTTTATTTGTTTGTTTAAAAAAAGCCGCTTAAAATATAAACGCTCTATCGCGGAAGCTACGGGCTTTACCCTTGATGAAAACCTCAAAAATGCTGATAACTCCCGTCTTTCGGGGCTTTTGGTGCGTGCATTTATAGTTATGGCACTGACCGCAGGCACTATCGAAGGTTTTATGTCGATTTTCAATATACCGTATAATGCCGCAAATATATTTCTTATACTTGCCGCAGTAAATTTTGTGTTTATGCTTATACAGATAAGCGCAATAACCCGTATTGCGGGCTATTCTGCGGCAGTTTTCGGCATAGTGTATTTTTACAGCCAAAATCTCAATCTGCTGCGCAGCGGCATAACCGCAATAATAAATTTAAGTTATACGCTTATCCGCGTAAAATACAAACTTCCCGCTGCCGACGGTTTTGACGAGATCATCGCCGACCGTTCACTTACAATACCCGCCCTGCTTATCGCAGGCGGCATACTGTTTATGATAATTATGTGGGAGACCTGCGGAAGATCGATAAATCTGATGCTGACAGCAGTACTGACCGTTTCCGTCATTTCAACGGGTCTGTTTTTTAACGGCGTGCCAAGCCCTGTATCTATCGTGCTGCTTGCTGTCGGCTGGCTTGCCTCCGCCTGCATAAAATTCGGCGGCAAGGCTGCATACAACTTTTCAAAGAAAAAGCAGTACAAGGTGTATATCCACAAAAAACAGC
>CAMNCZ010000030.1 GCA_946534775.1 uncultured Eubacteriaceae bacterium | reverse complement strand
AATGTTTCGTTTTTATTACATATTACAAAATTTCTTTAATTACCCATAACATAAATTTCGGATCATTTAAATTCTCAGTAAAAAAAACCGCCCAAAAAGGCGGTTTTTATATATTCAGCATCTTGCGGCTTTTCTTCTTGCAACGGGGTCAAGAAGTTTCTTTCTTATTCTGAGGTTTTCGGGGGTTACTTCCACAAGTTCATCATCTGTTATAAAATCGATGCACTGTTCAAGGCTCATTACGATGTGCGGGGTAAGTTTAAGTGCATCATCGCTGCCCGAAGCACGGGTATTTGTAAGCTGCTTTTTCTTGCAGACATTAACTTCCATATCGCCTGTTCTGGCATTTCTGCCTACTACCATACCGCAGTACACCTTTGTGCCTGCGCCAATGAAAAGGTCGCCGCGCTCCTGCGCATTGAAAAGGCCGTAAGTTACGGCTTCACCCGTTTCAAAAGCCACAAGCGAACCCTGCGGACGGCTTACTATATCGCCCTTATAAGGCTCGTAACCGTTAAAAATGGTATTTAAAATACCGTCGCCGTGCGTATCGGTCAAAAATTCATTTCTGTAGCCGATAAGACCGCGTGCCGGTATATTAAATTCAAGACGGGTATAACCGCCGTTTGAAGGCTGCATATTTACCATTTCACCGCGGCGTGTGCCGAGTTTTTCGATAACGGCGCCGACATACTGCTCGGGTACGTCGATAGTCGCAAGTTCCATAGGCTCCATACGCTTGCCGTTTTCCTCGCGGAAAAGTACCTCGGGGCGCGATACCTGGAACTCATAGCCCTCGCGGCGCATAGTTTCAATAAGTATGGAAAGATGAAGTTCGCCGCGGCCACTTACCTTGAATGCCTCGGCAACATCGGTATCTTCCACTTTAAGGCTGACATCGGTATTAAGCTCTTTCATAAGTCTGTCACGGAGATGACGGCTTGTTACAAACTTGCCTTCCTGACCCGCAAACGGGCTGTCGTTTACACTGAAAGTCATTGCCAGCGTAGGTTCGCTTATTTTGTTTACCTCGATAGCAACGGGGTTTTCCACGGCTGCAATAGTGTCGCCGATATGTATATCGGGCATACCGCTGACTGCAACGATAGAACCGATAGTGGCGCTGTTTACCTCTATCCTTTCAAGACCCTCATATTCGTAAAGCTTGGTAACTCGTATTTTATCAAGTTTCTGCGGGTCGTGTATATTTACGATAGCGACCTCGTCGTTGACCTTTATCGAACCGTTTTCTATCTTACCGATACCTATTTTGCCGACATATTCGTTATAATCTATGGTTGTGACAAGCATCTGAAGGTCGGCATCGGGGTCGCCCTCGGGTGCGGGGATATGCTCGATAATGGTATCGAAAAGCGGTTTCATATCGGGTGCGTCAAGCGCCTCATCGGGATCAAGTGCCGCCTTGCCCAGTTTTGCCGATGCAAAAACAAAGGGGCTGTCAAGCTGCTCGTCTGTCGCATCAAGTTCCATAAAAAGTTCAAGTATCTCATCTACAACTTCGTTTGGACGTGCCTCGGGGCGATCTATTTTATTTACGCACACAACAACGGGCAGTCCGAGTGAAAGCGCATTTCTTAAAACGAACTTCGTCTGGGGCATAGCGCCTTCGTAAGCATCTACCACCAGTACAACACCGTTTACCATTTTAAGCACACGCTCTACCTCACCGCCGAAATCCGCGTGACCGGGTGTATCGACAATGTTTATTTTTGTATGCTCATAGTATACCGAGGTGTTTTTTGATAAGATAGTGATACCTCTCTCACGCTCTATATCGCCGCTGTCCATCACTCTCTCGCGTATGACCTGGTTTGAACGGAAAGTACCGCTTTGCTTTAAAAGTTCATCCACAAGTGTTGTTTTGCCGTGGTCAACGTGCGCAATTATTGCTATATTTCTAATATCTTCACGTTTGGTTTTCATAATCTCTCTCTTTTCGTTTAAAATTAATTCCTAAAATACCAAAATAAATTTTACCATAAAACCTACATAAATTTCAATAAGCCATATCCACAAAATTTATGTGAATATGGCTTATTATGCGTGCAAATTTAACAATTAAAATCCAATTGATTATTGGCATACACCTCTAAAAAGTCAATTTTTGAAATAATCAAACTTATCCACATCAAAAAGACCTTTATCGCTTAATTTAAGATGCGGGATGACCAAAAGCGATATAAAGCAAAGCACCATAAAAATGCTGTTTGAAGCATTCGGGCTTATCCTCTTTATCGCATCGTGTATTTTATCAAACTCGGCAGCGGCCTCTTCTGCGGACTTATCTGTCATAATACCGCCGATAGGCAGCGGCATATATTTGATAACTTCGCCGTTTTTGACCACCGCTATACCGCCGCTGCTGCCCAAAGCGTTTACGGCTGCCGCCATATCTTCGGCATTGTCGCCCGCTACTGTGATATTATGGCTGTCGTGACCGATAGTCTGCGCCACTGCGCCGCCTTTTATCTCAAAACCCGCGGCATAAGCCTTGCCGATATTGCCCGTGTGGTGATGTCTTTCAATATTTGCCACCATAACCAGACCGTCCGCATTTTCCCTGTAAACACCCTCGGTCACAAGGCTGCCCTCACGCATAAGGATAACGGGCTTTGACGGATCGAATTTTTCAAAAAGCATATCGGGGGTGATCTTATCAAGATGTACGGTGTCCGTAACATTTTTTGTATCTGTCTTTTTATCGCGCAGTTCCACAAGATTTTTACCGTCTTTGGCAACCAATTTGCCGTTGAAAAATACCATTTCGATATTATCAAGCGTAAGTGAATCCACAACTATCACATCGGCATAGTAGTTTGGTGCAACGGCACCTCTTCCCGCCAGGCCGTAAACACGCGCGGGATTTATGCTTGCCATTTTAATTGCCGTTATCGGGTCAAGACCCAGTTTTACCGCCTTTCTCACGCAGTTGCGTATAGTGCCGTGTTCAAGTATCTCGTCTGCGTGCTTGTCGTCGGTACAAAAGGCAAATCTGTCGGCATTGTAAATCGTAACGCCCTTTATAAGCTCTTCAAGATTTTTCGTGCCCGTACCCTCGCGTATAAAAACAAACATACCCTTGCTGACCTTTTCGACAGCATTCTCGACCGTGTCACACTCGTGGTCGGTCGCGATATTTCCGCAGATATAGGCATTAAGCCCCTTGCCCGTAATGCCCGGGGCGTGGCCGTCTATAATACCCGATGCTTTCAGTTTTTCTATGGTGTCATAGTCGCAGTTCACAACGCCCGGATAATTCATCATTTCGCCCAGGCCAAGCAGTTTAGGGCCGTAACTGAGGTCTGCATACAGCTTTTTCACATCCTCCGCGTTCAATACGCAGCCCGAATGGTCAAAAGGCGTGGCGGGCACGCAGCTTGGCACCATAAAACACATATTCATAGCCGTTACCGCGCCGTCATCTATCATATATTCAAGACCCTTTGCACCGCATACGTTCACTATTTCGTGCGGATCGGCAATAACCGTTGTGGTACCGTGCGGAATCACCGTCCTTGAATACTCCGACGGGATAAGCAGCGAGGATTCTATATGTACGTGTGCATCTATAAGGCCCGGCAAAATAAATTTTCCCGTTACATCGATCTCTTTTTTGCCGCTGTACTCACCAAGACCGACGATCCTCCTGCCCTCTATCGCAACATCCGTTTTTACTATCCTGTGATTGAAAACATCGGCAACATAGCCGCCCTTTAAAACTATATCGGCAGGCTTCTCACCAAGTGCCGCCTTAATATGCGTTCTCATTTTTTATACTCACCTATCTTTTTTAAAAGCGTTTCTACTTTAAGCTTAACATCATCGGCACCCGTAATATCGGAAACAAGGCAGATACACCGCGCACCCGCACCGAGGGGCTTGTCCATATTATGTTCCTTTATGCCGCCTATCGCGGTATAAGGCAAGTCGATATTGTTTACCACATACTCAAGATACTCCAGACCGACGGGATCGCAGACATTATCCTTTGTCTTTGTCGGGAAAAGCGGACCCACTCCGATATAGTCCGCGCCATCGGCAACCGCCTGTCGTGCCTGTTCGGGGCTGTGGGTGGAAAGACCGATTATCATTTCCTCGCCCACAAGCCTGCGCACCTCTTTTATCGGCAGGTCGTCCTGTCCGATATGCACACCGTCGGGCCGCACCAAAAGCGCAATATCGATATTGTCGTTTATAATAAATGTACAGCCGTATTCGCGGCACATTTCCTTTATTTTAATACATTCCTCATAGCGTGTGCGGATATCCGCATATTTTTCGCGGTACTGTATTATCTTCGCCCCGCCCTCCAGCATAGCACGCACCACCTCAAAATTGCTTCTGCCGTTTGAAAGATTGGCGGCAGTTATGCAATAAAGCGGAAAGTCCAGTTTTTTTCTTTTTTCTTCCTTAAATGACATTTTTTGCTCCTTTTTATAAATTGATATTTACGGGATGCATACCCCTGTCAATTCTTCAATTTTATCTTTATTCCAGTATTCGGTCTCCCAATAGAAAAAATCGGTTTTTCTTTTTTTAAATATTCTGAAAAGTGTTTCGGAATTATCATAAATATGCAGCACATCACAAACTTTCACAAGTTCCGGAACAAGCTTTAAAGCCCTTTCATATCTTGATAGAACTTTTTGCTTGGGAACATCGTGTCCACCGGATTGCACCCTTGACTTTATTCTTACAACATTTATCAGTGGATTGGCAGTCAGCACATAAAAGCATTTGATAAAATAGCCCTGTTCCTTTGCATATTTCAATAGTTTAAGGTTTCTGTCCGTAGACATCACGGTCTCAAAGGTAAAATCCATCTTATTTTCGACATTATATATACGTCTTTTTTCCGCCGAAACCGCCGCTTCCATATCGGTGCAGTTAAGCGCCTTTTTTATATCATCTGCATTTATATAATCTCCAGTAATATTAACAGCCTTTGTTACAGTGGATTTTCCCGAACCATTAGGTCCCGCAAACACCAATATTTCAGGTAACCGTTCAGTCGGCATTTTCATACTCCCTTCTCCCGTCGGGATATTCAAGATAAGCCTTTTGGGTCTGACTGTCATATTTGGCAACAGGCAGACCTTTTATCTTTTTTAATTCATTGTCAAGTGCAATAACACCTTTAAACCGCTCCGTGAGGTCGTCATCCCTAACGCCAAATGTTTCATCCAATGTTACGGTATTATCGGACATATTATCCTCTCCTTACCCGATCTGTCCTAAAAACACCCTTTCGGTGTTTTCCTTTGCTTTTAAAATAAGTTCCTCTTCATCGACTTTCATATACTTAGCAAGGTCTTTTGCGACATACTTGATATTCTGCGGAACATTGACACGGCCGAGACCCTTTACATTTTTGGGGATAAGATAGGGCGCATCTGTTTCGAGCATAACACGCTCAAGCGGGAGAATACTCACCGCATCGCGCAGATCGCCCGCACGTTTATCATCGCATATCCAGCCCGTAATGCCAATGTAAAAGCCCATATCAAGATAGGTTTCAAGCGTTTTTTTATTGCCCGTAAAACAATGTACAACGGACTTTTTGCATATCCCGCCGTGGTTTTTAAAACGCTTTGCAAAGTCCTCCGCCGCCTCGCGTTCGTGCAGAAAAAGCGGTTTATCCAGCTTTTCCGCCAAAACGATATGCTTTTCAAGGCAGCGGATCTGATTTTCTTTGGTCGAAAACATACGGTCATAGTCCAGCCCGCACTCGCCCACCGCAACTATCTTAGGGTTTTCCGTCACATATTTTTCTATTTTGTCAAAATCTTCCTTTTTTGCAGAGTCCGCATTGTGCGGATGTATACCCGCCGTACCGAAAACAGCGTGAGACTTTGTAAACTCGTTTACAAGCGCATTTTCGTGCATATCACTGCCCGTTAAAATGCATCCCACCCCCGCCTCTTCGGCATCGGCAATTATCTTTTCGGCGTCCTTAAACTGACGGCAAAACAGATTAAGCCCGATATCGTAAAACTCAATATTCATAAACATTCTTCCATTTATTATTTATTATTTATTATTTTTTATTCATTATTTATTATTCATTATTCACTATTCATTATTCATTATTTATTCCTACTCACCCATACCGAACAGCCGTAAGATGCGGTAAATGCCGTAAATGTGCCCTCTTCCACTACAGCCACTTCTATATCTTCGCTGAATGTATGGTGTGTTGACATAATAACGCGTTCAAATACATCGCCGTCCTCGGCCTCTATCGCCCAGGCGGGAACTATCGTTTCGCGCTCGTTGTCGTTGTTGTTGATGATTACGGCTATCCTCTCGTTTTCGTTCCAACGTCCGTAACAAAGCAGGCCGCTTGACATATACAGATAATCAAGGCTGCCCGTTTGCAGGGCTTTGTAACGCTTGTGTATCCTTATCATCTTTCTGTAAAAATCAAAAATTTCCTTATCTATCCTGTCCCAGGTAAAAGGACGGCGGTTGTCGGGGTCGGTCCAGCCCGTCATACCCACTTCATCGCCGTAATAAATGGTGGGCGCGCCTATCCAGGTAAGCTGGAAGAGTATCGCCTCACGCATAATGGCCTTGTTCAGACCCGTATCCGCCTCGTGTGCGCCTGCGGTGTGCAGCCTGCCGACTTTGCGGTTTGTTCTGGTAAGAAAACGCGAATGATCGTGATTTGACAACTGATTCATAGCCACACTTAAACTGGGGTATGAAAATTTAGCCATAAAATAGCGCATAGTGCTTTCAAAATCCGCGCTGTTGTTGTATTTATCGGGCTGTGCGGACTCACTGTGCTTTTCCATACCCGTCAAAAACCAGGTAAGCGGCTCCATAAAGGCATCATAGTTCATAACCGTATCCCACTGATCGCCCATAAGCCAATCCTTGGGGTCGCCGTAATGCTCCGCAAGGATTATCGCATTTGGGTTTGCCGCCTTTACAGCCTTGCGGAAATCGCGCCAGAACTGCATATTAAACTCCTTGCTGCATCCCAGATCCGCTGCCACATCAAGGCGCCAGCCGTCTGCATTGAACGGCGGTGACACCCACTTTTTGCCAATTTCAAGTATATAATCATAAAGTTCTTTTGAACCTTCAAAATTCAGTTTGGGATGATTTGAATGTCCCCACCAGCCGTCATAGCTGCCGTCCTCGTTCCATTTGAAATAATTGCGGTATTTGCTGTTTACATCATTGTAGGCGCCCTTTTCGTAGCCGTTTCTCTCATAAAAGCCCTCGCGGTCAAGCCATTTGTTGAACGCGCCGCAATGGTTGAAAACACCGTCAAGTATTACCTTTATACCGAGTGCGTGCGCCATTTCGATAAGGCGTATCATAAGTTTGTTGCTCTCTTCAAGGTTTTCCTTGTCGGTAGTTCGCACCATATACATATCGGCGTGCGAATTGTCTGTCTCGCCGTCTTGAACAAGCCTTGTACCATTGTTTACTATAACGCCGTAATGCGGGTCGATATAGTCATAATCCTGAATATCGTATTTATGGTTGCTTGGCGAAACAAATATCGGGTTGAAATATATCGCGTCAATGCCAATATATTTCAGATAGTGCATTTTCGCCATTACGCCGAGCAGGTCGCCGCCGTAAAAATTGCATACATCAAAATTTTCAAGCGGCGCATTCCAGTCCTTCACCTTTTTTGAACGCGCGCCGAGATAGACATACTCGTCATCAAGCACATCGTTTGTTTTGTCGGCATTGAAAAACCTGTCAACATATATCTGATACATAACCGCGCCTTTTGCCCAATCGGGTGTATGAAAGCCCGGCATTATATTAAAGTTGTACGCACAATCCGCGCTTTCCATTACGCCCTGCTTGTTGTAGCAGTATTTTCTGCCATCTTTTTCAATAAGAAAATAGTAATCGACAGGGACTTCGCCCACGATAATGCTGCCCTCGTAAAAATCAAAACGTGTGGTCGATCGTATTTTATGCATAATCACAAAGCTTTCTTTAAACTGTATGCGGCACTTGTCC
>CAMNCZ010000029.1 GCA_946534775.1 uncultured Eubacteriaceae bacterium | reverse complement strand
GCTTTTGCCGCTGTATACATCTGCCGATACTTTCACCGCAAACTGCGCGGCCGTATCGGGCGAAGGCGAGATCTTATGCTTTTACGCCGATATGCACATAAACGGCAAAACGGTGAAAAACATCTGTGCCGCCGTCAGCAATGTACCCATAAACGGCGCTTACAACGCGGTAATAGACCCTCAGTTATTGTTATAGGCCGCATAAATGCACTGTACACAAAATTTTTGGAAAGGAACAATATAATATGCTGATAAAAATTATTTTAAAGATCTTGGGTTTTGAAAACAGAAAAAACATTTTTTACATAAACGGCACAAGTGCCTTGCCTGCGCCGCTTTCTGCCAAGGAAGAGGCTGCCCTTACCGAAAAATTATCCACCGATGAAGCAGACGAGGCAAAAAAAATTTTGATAGAGAGAAATCTGCGGCTCGTGGTCTTTATCTCAAAAAAATTTGAAAACACGGGCATCAATATGGAAGACCTTATCTCTATCGGCTCTATCGGGCTGATAAAGGCGATAAACACATTTAAAAGCGACAAAAAGATAAAACTTGCCACCTACGCCTCGCGCTGCATAGAAAACGAGATACTTATGTATTTAAGGCGGACTGCGCGGCGCAAGACCGAAATATCCATTGATGAACCGCTGAACGTTGACTGGGAGGGCAATGAACTGCTGCTTTCGGATATTCTCGGCACGGATGTGGATATAATCTACAAAGACCTTGAACAGGAGGTGGACAAACAGCTTTTAAATGCGGCATTAAACAAGCTTAATGCGCGTGAAAAGCAGATAATAGAACTGCGTTTCGGGCTGAAAAAAAGCGGCAGGGAAAAAACACAAAAAGAGGTCGCGGATATGCTGGGTATCAGCCAAAGTTATATTTCAAGGCTTGAAAAGCGCATAATAAGCCGTCTGAAAAAAGAAATGCTGAAATTGATGTGAGATCGGTGTGAAATTGTTTTGCGGTATTTGACAAGTTTTGGCAAATATAGTATAATATAGTTTACGTTTTAAACTGATTTTACGGAGGAGAAAAAATGCGTAAGCTGTTAAAATTTATAAAGCCCTATACTTTATGGGCAATACTTGCGCCGATAATGATGTTTGTGGAAGTAGGCAGCGAGTTGGTCATACCAAAAATAATGGCGCTTATCGTTGATATAGGCATAGCATCGGGCGATCACGGCTATATTATAAAAATGGGCATACTTATGGTAATTGCGGCACTTTTGGGTGCTGTCGGCGGCATCGGCTGCGCTTATTACGCAAGCAAAACGGCAATGTATTTCGGGGCCGATATCCGTGAGGAGATGTTTGCACGCATACAATCGTTTTCATTTGTCAATCTGGACAAATTTCACACCTCGTCAATGATAACAAGGCTTACCAACGACATTACGCAGCTTCAGCAGATAGTTACGCTTTGTCTGCGCGGTCTTGTGCGTTCGCCGCTTATGATGGCGGGCGGTCTTGCAATGGCAATAGCGATAAATCCGCGGCTTACGCTTATTCTTTTTGCGGCGCTTGTTATAATGGTATTTTTTATAAGCGTTATCATATCTTTAAGTTTTCCGCTGTTCAAGCGCGTTCAGACAGGCATTGACAAGATAAACACCGTTATGCGCGAGGACCTTTCGGGCATACGCGTTGTAAAAGCCTTTGTACGCGAGGACAAGGAAAAGGAAAAATTTGCCGAAGCAAACGACAATTTAATGAACATCACAATAAAAGCATTTCGCACCATCACAATGACACTGCCGCTTATGACGATAGTTTTAAACTCGGCAATGCTGCTTATTGTGTGGCGCGGCGGACATTATGTTTCCGTAGGCGATATGACATCGGGCGATCTGATGCAGTATATGACATATATCACGCAGATACTTATGTCGCTGATGATGCTCAGTATGCTGTTGATGATGATATCGCGCGCACGCGCCTGCACCGACCGTGTAAACGAAATACTCGATACCGATACGGACATTGTTGACTCACCCGATGCCGTAAGCGGCGTTATAACAGACGGCAGGATAGTTTTTGACAGCGTGACTTTTTCTTACCCCGCAAGTACGGGCGACCCCGTGCTTGAAAATATTTCTCTCACTATAGAACCCGGCGAAACAGTTGGCATACTTGGCGAAACGGGCGCAGGCAAGTCCACACTTGTCAACCTTATTCCCAGACTTTACGATGTTACGGGCGGCAGCATTACCATAGACGGTGTTGATGTAAGAAAAATATCGCTTGATTATTTAAGAAAAAATATCGGCATAGTGCTGCAAAAGGCTCTTTTGTTTTCGGGCAGCATTGCAGAAAACCTGCGCTGGGGCAACAAAGATGCTTCCGATGACGAAATAAAAGAAGCTTGCATAACCGCAGGTGCAGACGAATTTATAGAAAGTTTCAAAGACGGTTTTGATACACAGCTGGGACAGGGCGGCGTAAATTTAAGCGGCGGCCAGAAGCAGCGTATATCAATAGCAAGAACTTTGCTTAAAAAGCCTAAGATACTTATATTTGACGACAGCACAAGTGCAGTTGATACGGGCACCGAAAAGAAGATACGCGAGGGCCTTGCAACAAGGCTTGGCAACACAACAAAGATAATTATTGCGCAGAAAGTTTCTTCAATTATGAATGCAGATAAAATAATCGTTATACACAACGGAAAAATTGCCGAACAGGGCACGCACGATCAGCTGCTTTCACAAAACGGCATTTACAGCGAGATATACAAAACACAGACAAATCTTGAAACGGAGGTGGAGTAAATGGCATCAAACGCACCGACGGGTATGCCCCGCAGCGGCAGACACGACCGCGGCCGCCCCGTTGAAAAACCAAAAAACATCGGCAAAACGCTGAAAAAACTTTGGGCTTATGTAGGCAGGCACGGCATAAAACTTTTTGCGGTGATATTTTTTGTTATCGCCTCCACCCTTATAAATTTAAGGGGCACAAGTATGATAGGGACGGCAATTGACGGCTATATACTCCCGGGCGATTTTTACGGGCTTAGACGTATGCTTATAAGGCTTATGCTGGTATATGTACTTTCGGCGTTTTTCAGCTGGGCGCAGCTTCAGCTGTCCGTAAACCTGGCGCAGCACACCGTAGCCGATATAAGACGCGATCTGTTTGAAAAACTCCAGCTTTTGCCGCTTAAATTTTTTGACACGACACCTCGCGGCGATATTATGAGCCGCATCACAAACGATGTTGACACCATATCAAACGCACTTAATGTCAGCATTACGCAGTTTATATCAAGTACAGTCACAATTGTGGGCATAATCGGGTTTATGCTTTATTTAAGCCCGCTGCTTACGCTTGTTGTGGTAGTTACAGTACCTCTGCTTATTGCGGCAACAAATTTTATAACCAAACATTCCCGCATATATTTCAAGCAGCAGCAAAAAGCGCTTGGCGACCTTAACGGCATAGTCGAGGAAAATATAACGGGCCAAAAGGTAATAAAAGTTTTTGTAAAAGAAGAAGATATAAAGCAAAAATTAAATGTATCAAATACCGCACTGAGGGATATCGGCGTAAAAGCGCAGGTAATATCGGGCGTTATGGGCCCCGTTTCCACCTTTATAAACAGCCTTGGCTACGGTTTTGTGGCGGTAATGGGCGCGCTTTTCAATGTGCCGCTTGGCATAATCACATCGTTTTTGCTGTATTCAAGGCAGTTTGCAAGGCCTTTCAGCGAAATAGCACAGCTGTTTAACAGCCTTTTATCGGCGGTTGCGGGCGCTGAACGTATTTTTGATGTAATGGCTGTCGAACCCGAACCCGCGGACAGGGAAAACGCAGTGGAACTTACGGACATAAAAGGCCGTGTGGATTTTGAAAACGTGGATTTTTCTTATGTTGAAGGTACACCGATACTTAAAAACATAAATCTTTATGCAAAACCGGGGCAAACGATAGCCCTTGTAGGCCCTACGGGCGCAGGCAAAACCACGATAATAAATCTGCTGACACGGTTTTACGATATACAAAAAGGCAGGATATCCATTGACAATACGGATATACTCGATATAAAAATGTCGTCGCTGCGCCGCAGTCTTGGCATAGTTTTGCAGGATACATACCTGTTTTCGGGCACAATATTCGATAATATCGCCTACGGCCGACCCGGCGCTACCGAGGCGCAGGTGAAAGAGGCTGCGATGCTTGCAAACGCACACGAATTTATCCGAAGGCTTCCGCAGGGCTATCAGACATTCTTATCAGAGGACAGCGACACCATAAGTCAGGGACAGAAACAGATGCTTGCCATCGCCCGCACTATCCTTGCAGACCCCGCCATACTGATACTTGACGAGGCAACAAGCAATGTCGATACCCGCACCGAGGTAAAAATACAGCAGGCAATGCTGACCTTAATGAAAGGTCGCACAAGCTTTGTTATCGCGCATCGACTTTCCACCATAAGAAACGCAAATCTTATTGCGGTGCTTAAAGACGGCGAGATAATAGAACGCGGAGACCACCACGAACTTATGCGGCAAAAGGGATTTTATTACAACCTGTATATGAACCAGTTTGCGGAATAATAAAAAAGACACAAGGCTTTTTTGTGATGACCTTGTGTCTTTTTTTAATGATCGATTTATTATTCAATACTTACCATTCAATACTTACCATACAAGTATCCTGTCTTCGGGTGCAAGATACATTCCGTCACCCGGCTTAATATCGTAAGTTTCAATAAACTCATCAAACTGCTGCAATACTATATTCACACGCAGGTAGTCTAACGGATGTGTGTCGTATTTTAACAGGTACTCCAGCGACTCTCCCCTTAACAAACTCGCCCAGCTTTCCGCATAAGCCCTGAAAAGCTTATCGTAATCGCAATTATCCATTTTATTTGCTATACGAATAATGCATTTCATACCGCCGAGATCTGCGACCGCTTCCTCTTGTACGGCAGTGCCGCTACAGTTTACACCGTTATATGGCACTATTTTATCATAGAAATCTATAAGTTTTTGTGTTCTTGCCTTAAAGGCAGCATTGTCTTCTTCGCTCCACCAATTGCTGAAATTTCCGTCTTTGTCAAACTGCGCCCCCGACGGATCAAAAGCATGCGATATTTCGTGACCTATTACCACGCCCAATCCGCCGTAAAGTTCTTCATCACTCAATGACGGATCGTACTGACTCAATATCTGGCCATAAAGAATATTTATCGAGTTATCGGTTGGGTCGTAATATGCATTAATGGTAAGAGGATCCATATTTTCTGCCCAATAGGTCTTATCGACTGTGCCGTTTATATACTCTCTCTGTTTTTCAATAGAATAATTGTACAGTTCACTGCCTATTTCGTCAAGATTTTTTCCTTTTATATCTATAAAAGAATAGTCCCTGAATTTATCCGGATATGCCACATTTATTTTCAGGCTTCTCAGCTTTTCAAGCGCCTTTTGCTTTGTTTTTTCCGTAAGCCAATCATTTTCTTTAAGCATCAGTTCATACTCGTCAATTACATTTTTGCAAACTGTTTCCACTTTTTCTTTGGTACCTTTATCGGGATATTTGTGCAGATACAGTTCCGCTGTCGGCTCAACAAACTCTTGTCTTACCGTTCCAATGGCATATTGTTCGTAAGATACGTTATCCGTGCCATTCACATATTCCACACAATCCAAATAATCGTCAAACGTCTGTTTGTCAAGTACGTCCGCCGCACCCAAAACGCTGTTTACGATCATATCTGCTTTAATTATTTTAAAATTGTCTTCATTATATATGCTGCCAAAATATTCCGTATAACCCGGTATTTCTTCCAAAACCGATTTTGAACCTTCAAAGCCATAACTTTTCACTATCTCCTCAAGCGGGTAATCGCCCGCCGCTTTATAAAGCGTTTCGTAATCCGTATGTTCATATAGCTTTTTAAAGATATCGGGAGAATACTGTTCTTCCACTGTCGGTATTTTCGATGCTTCAAGTGCTTCAAACTCCAATGCCATCTCAAAACACTCATCGGACTCTTCCTTTTCGTAACCAAGCCTTGTCATTATTTTTCCGAAAAGCTCTTTTTCCCCCTCATACAATCTTTTGCCATATTCACTCATATCGTCATACTCTGCCGCATCTTTCAATATAAGCATATTCGGAGAGATGCCAAAAGCATATTGATCTGCATTATAAAAATCTTTGGATATATACACCGATAAAAACGGAGAATCGGGATACTTTATATTTTCGTCCGTATACAGTATATATTCGTTCAGTTCTTCAATGCTTTGCAAACTGTCTATGTTGTCTATCAGTTCTCCCATATCATCAAGAGAGCCTTCTCTTGTATCCCAATCAAGCAATGCCGAATAGTAACTTTGCACTATTTCTGCATTTTTGCCTTTAAGCGTTTTGTCTGTATACAGTTTTTTTATTTCATCCTCTATTTCAAGGCCTTTTTCAGAGCCTGTCATATACCAACTGTAGCCGGCGGGGATCTCGTTTTCGAGTACCCATTTGCCGTTTACGGCCATATCGTAGTTATCTTTCAGCGATACGTTTGTGTCGATATTTTCTTTAAAATTTGAATTCGGCCAAGGCTTGCCGCCGCCGTATTTAAAATCCGATGCCGTTTCTTCGGCAGGTGCGGGGTTTATCACGGAACGCGCCCCGTTAAACTCGATTATCCCGCTCTCGTTTTCCGTTACATATTCCGCACCGAGACTTTTTGCGATAAGTTCGGCGGCAACATACATCCTGCCGTCGATTATCCCGTTCCTGCCGCCGATATTCTCACCGTTTGCGATAATGCCGTCCTGCGATATATAAATATTTCCGTCAACCGCCGCAGTTTTGGTCTCGGCGTCCCATACCACTTCTTTCCCCAGTTCTCCGTAAACATCGCGCACCGATGCGTTTAACTCACCGTCGGCCCAAAAGCCGTCGGCAGCATATACGGAATTAGCCGTCATTAAAGCAACCGTTAAAAAAGCAAATATTTTTTTCTTCATCTGCGTTCTCCCTTCGTTTTTATATTCTGAATATCATTTTTAGTCTATCCTTTCTTCTATCTCCCGAATTTCCGTATCTTTAACGGGCGCATAGCCTGTTTTTCTTATTATATCTTTCCCATCGTCGGACAAAAGAAATTCAAGCACTTTTTGGACATTTTCTTTATCGTTGCTTTTAAGTTTTGCGCAGACCAAATCAACGCAAAGCGGATATGTACCGTTTTCGATATTTTCAAGCGTAGGTTCAACACCGTCTATTTTAAGCAGTTTAACATTTGTTTCGCTTTGCAGCTCCTCTACAAAATATCTGAACGAATAGCCTATAGCGCCCTTTTCGTCATTGTACTCCACTACTTCATCGATAACATCGCCCATACCAAGCACGACCTCAACTTGAAGCGGCTCTTTTAAAGGCGTATCGCCCATAAAATACTCCATCATAGTCTGCGAACCCGAATTTTCGGGTCTTTGAAAAGCGACTATCTTTTGTTTTTTGCCGCCGACCTCTTTCCAGTTTTTGATTTTTCCGCTGTATATATCTTTGACCTGTTGTGATGTAAGTCCGTCTATCTCACTGTCCTTCGGCACAAAAAAGACAAACGCTTCTTTTGCTATGGGTACGCTGATCACAGTCTCATTATTCTCCGCCGCCATAAGTTTCTGTTCTTTTGAAGGCCTTGCGCCGAAAACCAAGTCCACATCACCCCGCACAAGATTGTTATAAGCCTGTAACGTATTTGTAAATGTAACTATTTCGCCGTTTGGCGATGAATGTACTATAAATATATTCTCCTCGGTACTGTCTTTTTCCAAGGCCTCTTTTTCGATCTTGTCTATATCGCGGTATATGGCCTTTGCAACAGCGCAGTAAAGCGGATAGCAAGCCTCCGCGCCGTCAAGCACGGGCATATCTTCCTTGTTTTCTATTATAAACTCGCTTTCGTGATCGAGTTTTGCGAGTTTTTCGCCGTCGTAAACGTGATAGCCCGTAAAATCCGTGCTTGAGTAACCGTGCATATATTTAAAGCCGTGACCCTCGACATTTTTTTCATATTT
>CAMNCZ010000028.1 GCA_946534775.1 uncultured Eubacteriaceae bacterium | reverse complement strand
TTTTTTACAAACCCAATTGAAACAGCCCCGATTTGATGATATAATTACCATAAATCAGCTGTTTCCCAAATATTTTTTTGTCAGAAAGGGGAAATGTATATGACCGATACGTTTTTGAAAAAAATAAAAAAAGCCGTACGCGTTACAGCTATACTCACGGTTGTTGCGGCTTTGGCGGTTTTAATGCTGTTTCTGAGTATTTATTCGGGCGAACTGTCAGTCACTCAGCTGCCCTGGAACAAAGCCAAAGCAAAAAACATTATAAAAAGACATTTGCGTAATGACCTAAGCATAAATGTAATGTATATTAAAGAAGGTATATGTACCTCAAGTTCAAGCATAGAAGCAGAGCAAATGATGTCGATATATGACGACAGATATGTTTTTAATATGACCTACGGCAATTATGACCCCAATTACCCCAAATATTGGCGCGAACTGGTATTGGCCCCGAATTTTTCAATTATACAAGATGATTTTGCCGAGACATACATTACGGATTTTATGAACAATAAAATAAATAACGAGATAGAACAAAAAATATCACCCGCAAAAATAAATATCGGTTTAGGCATCACCTTATATGATCCGAATTCTCACTTTAAATACAGTGAATGTTTTACACCAACCACACCCGATAAAGCAATATTTTATGAATTGAACAAAAAATGCACTTACGCCGCGTTTCTGACCGAATTGGATTATAACGGCCGTGATAAGGCTGATGTATGGTGGGATATTTTTCTTTATCTTCACGAAAAGGAACTAAACCCGACATCAATAAATTATAAAGACGAAAAGCGGTATCTTCCCGAATTGGATTTTAACAAATCAAAAGAAGAAAATATCGAAAAAATAAAAAACTGGATAAAAAACAGCACCCAATTTTAAAAACAACGTAAAACGGCGGACATACAAATGATATCCGCCGCTTTTTTTATTGTCTTATCTGGCCTTCGCCGAGAATAATGTATTTTGTTGTTGTAAGTTCTTTTAAACCCATCGGGCCCCTTGCGTGAAGTTTTTGCGTACTTATGCCTATCTCCGCACCGAAGCCGAACTCGTTGCCGTCGGTAAAGCGCGTTGAAGCATTTACATAAACCGCAGCCGAATCCACCCGTTCGGTAAATTTTTTGCTGTTTAAGTAGCTTTCGGTGACAATACTTTCACTGTGACCCGTCGAATATTTTGCGATATGGTCTATCGCTTCGTCAACGCTTTCCACTACTTTTACGGCAAGTATATAATCGCCGTACTCGGTCGCCCAATCCTCTTCAAGTGCGTCCACAACATCGGGAACAATGCTTTTTACAGCCTTATCGCCGCGAATCTCCACATTTTTTTCCCTTAATGCCGCAGCTGCCTTTGGCAGAAAATCTTTTGCAATATTTTTGTGAACAAGCATAGTTTCGGCCGCGTTGCATACTCCGGGGCGCTGTGCCTTGGCATTTACGATTATATTGACAGCCTTTTCAATATCGGCACTTTCATCAACAAATACGTGGCAATTACCGACACCCGTTTCAATAACGGGAACGGTCGAGTTTTTAACGACCGCTTGAATAAGACCCGAACCGCCGCGCGGGATAAGCACATCGATATATCCGTTCATCTTCATCATTTCGTTTGCCGACTCACGCGAAGTATCCTCGACAAGCTGAACGATATCTTTATTAATATCCAAAACACTGTGGAAAGCCGCTATAACAGCCTTATTTGAATTTATCGCATCACTGCCGCCGCGCAGTATGACCGCACTGCCCGCCTTTAAGCAAAGGCCGAATGCATCGCTTGTAACATTTGGGCGTGCCTCGTAAATTATGCCGATAACACCCATCGGCACACGTTTTTGTGTGATGATAAGGCCGTTTGGCAAGGTTTTTGAGTTAAGGTATTCGCCTATCGGGTCGGGCAGTTTTGCGATCTGCTCAAGGCCGACAGCCATATCTTCAATACGCTTTTCGGTAAGTGTAAGACGGTCTACCAAAGACGCTTTCATACCGTTTTTTTCGGCATTTGCAAGGTCCGCTTTGTTGGCCGCTATAATATTGTCGGTGTTTTTTCGCAAAGCCTCGGCGCAGTCATTTAAAATTTTGTTTTTATCCGCCGTCCCGAGTACGGCAAGTTCCCTTTTGGCTTTTACCGCAGCTTCGCCTATTTCTTTTATGGTTTTCATATACTTAATGCTCCCACTTATAAACTTTAAGGTCGGTAACAAGTCCGTCCATACGGATATCGTAACCGTTTATCATAATTCTGTCAACTATCTGTTCTTCAAAAGCAAGGCCGTAATTTACAATAGATCTGTGGTCTGCAAGATATCTGTCATAATAACCGCCGCCCTGACCCAAGCGGTACCCGTTCACATCAAAAGCAATACCCGGCACCACCATAAGCGTTTTATCGGTCGGCTCTACCACTTTTTCTTCCTTATATTCGGGCTCCAGTATACCAAAGTGGCCTCTTACAAGCTCTTTTACGCTTTCTATTTTACAGAATACCATTCTGTTTTTGCGGGGATCTATGAGAATAGGCACCGCAACATTCTTTCCCTGTTTAAGTGCGGTCTCTATAAGGCTGATGGTATCCGCCTCCGATCCGTAACTTACATAAGTAAACAGCCAGTCTGCCTGCTGATATGCGTCCGTACCTACAAGACGATTTACAGCCGCAAGGCTTTTGTCCATAATTTCCGATTGGTGCATAGTATCACGCATCAGTTTGTACTTTTCACGCATTTTTACTTTATCCACAATTTTTCATCCCTTTGCTTAATATTTTTTGACATTTAATTTTGATACTTAGTGTTGGTCATTGTTTTTATTTTTTTGACTTTTCGTATACAACGCAGCGGCCGCAATACCTAAAAATATACCTACCGGCGGCGCTAATATCGTAACGATAAGCCATATAACAATACCCGTTGTAAGCGCCTGATTTTTGTTTATATTTGTTTTTTCGGGCAATTGGTCGGATTTATCGAAAAAGTCTTTAAGCCTGTTAAACTGCGACACGGTTATCTCCCTGCCGTTTATGTTTATTGTTGCGCTTTCGTCGGGGTTATATCCGAAACGCTTTTCTATATCATCCGCCGTGTTTTTTATAATTCCCGCACGGACAGCGGGCGGCAGCGAACGAAGGTAGGTAAAAGAACGGCTGAAATTTTCACCCGGTGTGCCGGGATCGGCTCTTTCGGGGGCTTCGGCACTGTTTTCGCAGTCGTCTATATTGTGATGCTTCGTGTTGCCGTAAGCTGTGTCCGCATCTTCGCCGCTTTCCTCCGTGTCATAAGCGTCGCCGCTTTTTATATGGCTTGTAAAAGTGGAATCGTCGTTGCACGAGAAATCCTCGCCGCGCTTTTCCTTGTCGTAATCTATAAGTTTGTCGGTTTTGCCGCAGTACGGGCAAACCATAACATCTTCCGTGATGTTTCTGAAACATCTTTTACAGTATTTCATTTTGTTATCCTCTGTCAATTATACGAAATATGTGCACCCTTTGGATAAAGGTCGGCATTGTCTGCGGGGCTGCCTTTTTTGACCCTTACATTTTTGATATTTACGCTGTAGTTAAATGCATCCGTGCTTATATTGGTGCCCGAACCCGCAACAGAAACCTCGCTGAGCGCAGTACAGTCGGCAAAAGCTCTGTTGCCGATAAAAGCAACATTATAAGGTATATTCACTTTTTTAAGCAAGTAACAGCCGTTAAAGGCATCATTGCCTATTTCGGTAACACTGAACGGTATATCCACAACTTCAAGGTTTGATATGCCTTTAAATGCATTTGACGAAATGCTTGTTACACCGTCCTCTATTTTAACACGGATATTTCCCTCTCTTTCCTTACATTCATAAGTCCAGGGCGCTTCAAGGTCAAAAAACGGCATCGGTCCGCTGCCCGATATCGTCAGCAAACCACCGTCTGAAAGTGTCCAGTTGAAATCACCGTCTTCACCGATAATGCCGCCCTCACCCGAAGCAATGAAAACGGATTTAGTGTCTCCGTCCCAGCTTGTATATGCATTGAAAGCATCTGCGACCGTTCTTACGGGCACAAAAGTTTTGCTGCTGACAATAGTCGGTGCCGAAGGTATACCGTACTCTTCTTCGACCCCCGATTCGGTATCTTCTATTGTCATTTGGTTATTGCCTATCTGCATTTTAATTATTTTGTTCATACCCGACATAATTATGGTTTTGGACTCGGGTATCCAATTACACTCAAACCCCAGGGCATTGCTTATTTCCGCAAGCGGCACATAGGTATAGTCGCTTATTATAACAGCGCTTGGATACGCCCCGCCGCTGTCAAGCAAAGTTTCGTTTACATAAACCTTAACATCCTGCGCCTGTGCCGTAAAAGAAGCCCCTGCCGTCATCAGCACGGAAAGCGCAAAAACCGATAAAGCTTTTTTCATTGTAAAAGCCCCCCTTAAATAAAGAAATCCTTTATAATAATACTTTTGAACATAGTTCTTTGATATTATTATAAAGGATAAATTAAAATTTTACAATATTAGTTTAAAATTTAACAAAGTTTTTACAATTTTTCATTTTTTTTGATACAAATTGACGTTAAAGTCCGTTTGCGTTTTTATCGGCTTCGTTTATAAAATGTCCCGTTGCGGGTATTTTCTCGCTGCGGTAATATTCGATATCTTCACTGACAAAATCGTCTTTATCGAGCATACGGGTCATAAAGCTGTTTTTCTTTAAATTATAGACCTGTATACCGCCTGTACTTTTTGTTGCCTTAGCGGGGATAAGTGCCGTATTTACAAGCATTGCCTTGTCGTTGTCGCGTACCGTGATTATATCCTTATCCTCGGGCAGGAACATCGCCGCGGTGAGTTCGGATTTGTCGCTGTATGCATTTATCAGCTTCTTACGGTTAAGCTTTGTATCATAGCTTTGCATATCCACCTTTGCGATCTTGCCGTTTCTGTATCCGAAAAGCATATAGCCCTTATAATCTGTCGTGGCCGCAAGATAAACTATATATTCATCATCATCAAGACCCAGCATATTATTAAGATACTCGCCAAGGCTTGATGCTTTGCACTCACTCAAATCGTAGGCTTTTACTTTATAGACATTCTGCTTGCTCGAGAAAAACAGTACATCGGCCTTGTTTGTGGTTTCAAGGCTTTGTATTATCTCGTCCTCGTCCTTTAGCTTATGCTCGTAATTCGTCCTTATGGATGCCTGTAAAGATGCCTGCGTTATTTTCTTGAAATAGTTGTGCTTTGTAAGGAAAAGCGTTATGCCGTAGTCCTCGATAAAATCATCCGAAGTAAGGTCGATGGGCTCTTCGTCGTAGATTATCTCGGTCTTTCGCGGCTGTCCGTATTTCTTTGCAACGGCAGTGAGTTCTTCCACTATTATCTCTTTTATAAGGCTGTCATCGCTTAAAATATCGTTAAGCCTTGCAATATCGCTTTCAAGGCTCTCCATTTCGCTTATGCGGTTAAGCAAATATTCCTTGTTTAAGTTTCTGAGTTTTATCTCCGCAATAAATTCGGCCTGTGTCCTGTCTATATCAAAGCCCTTCATAAGGTTGGGGATAACCTGACTGTCCTCTTCCGTTTCGCGGATTATCTTTATCGCCTTGTCGATATCCACCATTATCTGCGACAGACCGACCAAAAGATGGTGTTTATCCCATTTTTTCTGAAGATCGTATTCCGTCTGGCGCCTTATGCAGTCTGTCCTGAATTCAAGCCAGGCATCAAGTATCTGCTTTATGCCCATTGTACGGGGGCTGCCGTTTACAAGTATATTAAAGTTGCAGCTGAAATTGTCCGAAAGCGTTGTAAGCTGATATAATTTTGCCATCAGCTTGTCGGGGTCGGCATTTCGCTTTATATCTATCGCAATTTTAAGGCCGTTTATATCCGTCTCATTTCGGATATCGTTTATTTCCTTTATCTTGTTTTGTTTCACAAGGCTTATTATTTTGTCGATAATTATTTCTATACTTGTCGAATAAGGTATCTCGTAAACCTCGATAAGGCTGTTTTTCTTGTCAAAGCGATATCTTGCACGCACCTTTACACTGCCCCTGCCCGTGTTGTAGATGCTGTCAAGTTCCTTTTCGTTGTATATAAGTTCGCCGCCCGTAGAAAAATCGGGCGCTTTAAGATACTTTTTAACATCTATATTTGGGTTTTTGATATATTTGACAGTGGTATTGCAAACTTCCTTTAAATTGAAACTGCATATCGAAGATGCCATACTTACCGCGATGCCCGTGTTTGTGGAAACCAGGATATTCGGGAAAGTGGTCGGGAAAAGTACGGGTTCTTTCAGCTGACCGTCATAGTTATCGACCATATCCACCGTATCTTTGTCTATATCCTTAAAAATCTCGTTACATATAGAATCCAGCTTCACCTCGGTATAACGCGATGCGGCATAAGCCATATCCCTTGAATACTGTTTGCCGAAATTTCCCTTGCTGTCAATAAACGGGTGCAAAAGTGCCTCATTTCCCCGTGTAAGACGCACCATTGTTTCATAAATGGTCTGGTCGCCGTGCGGGTTCAGTTTCATTGTCTGACCCACAACATTCGTGGACTTTGTCCTTGCGCCGTTCAAAAGCCCCATTTTATACATAGTATACAACAGTTTCCTGTGTGCGGGCTTAAACCCGTCTATCTCGGGCAGTGCGCGCGACACGATAACGCTCATGGCGTAAGGCATATAGTTAAGTTCAAGTGTGTCGGTTATATTCTGCGGTATATAGTTTTTATCAAAATCCGCGTAATCGTTTTTTGTTTTTCTTGCCATTTTAAAGCTCCTTAACTTAGCTCCGTAAGGTCTATATACTTATATCCGTCGGTTTCGATATGCTGTTTTCTGCCCTTTAGATCATCGCCCAAAAGCATATCAAATACAACTGATGTCTTTTCGGCATCCTCGGGCATTACCAGCACAAGACGGCGTGTTGCGGGGTTCATCGTCGTCTGCCACATCATCTCGGGCTCATTTTCGCCAAGACCCTTTGAACGTTGGATATGATATTTTTTATCGCCTATTTTTGCAAGTATATCCGCCTTTTCCTTTTCGGTATAGGCAAAATAGGTGTTTTTGCCGCTTGTTATCTCATATAAAGGCGATTCCGCTATAAACACCTTTTTCTCCTTTATAAGTGTCGGCGCAAGACGGTATATCATAGTCAGAACAAGGGTCCTTATCTGAAAACCGTCAACATCGGCATCTGTACAGATAATGATTTTATTCCACCTTAAATTGTTTATATCAAAGCTGTTCAGGTCCTTGTTGTGCTTGGTTTTAAGCTCGACCCCGCAGCCGAGGACTCTAAGAAGATCGGTTATGATATCGCTGTTGAATATTTTTTCATAGCTTGCTTTAAGGCAGTTAAGTATTTTGCCGCGGATAGGCATAATACCCTGAAACTCCGCATCACGGCCCAAAACGCAGCTGCCGAGTGCCGAATCGCCCTCCACTATATACAGTTCACGCCTTGTAACATCCTTTGTTCGGCAGTTTACAAACTTTTCGACGCGGTTATTCATATCCAGACTGCCCGTCAGCTTTTTCTTTATATTTACACGGGTCTTTTCGGCCGTTTCGCGGCTTCTTTTGTTTATGATCACCTGATTTGCTATCTTGTCCGCATCTGCCTTGTTTTCGATAAAATATATTTCAAGACGGCTCTTTAAAAACTCCGTCATATTGTCCTGGATAAACTTGTTTGTTATCGACTTTTTAGTCTGGTTTTCGTAGCTTGTAACCGTCGAAAACGAGTTTATTACTATGATAAGGCTGTCCTCTATATCGGAAAAAGTTATTTTCTTTTCATCTTTTTTGTATAAATTATTATCCTTTAAATACTTGTCAACGGCCGAAACAAAGGCAGAACGCACCGCTTTATCGGGTGAACCGCCGTGTTCGAGAAAGCTGGAATTGTGGTAGTATTCCATTAAATTTATCTCGTTATTAAAGCAAAAGGACATCTCATATTTAAGTTTGTAGTCCTCTTTGTCCTCACGGTCGCGGCCCATAGTTTCGTTTGAAAGATAGACGGGCTCGGTAAGGCCTTTTTCGCCGCTTATTTCGGCAATATAGTCTTT
>CAMNCZ010000027.1 GCA_946534775.1 uncultured Eubacteriaceae bacterium | reverse complement strand
AAAAACAGCACCTTAGTGATGTTTTTGCGAAGGTTTGAGGAAGATTTATCTTCCGAAAATATATTCATCAGAATACGAAAGGAAGACGGACTGTATGGAAGAATACAACTATATCGAACGACGCAATATGATACGCGCGAAAAAGCGCACCGTCAAGCCGAAAAAGCAAAGTTATTTTATGCTCAAGCTTAATATGGCGCTTGCGGTAGGTGTGACGGTGGTCTGTGCAAAAATGATAGATCTTGATGTGACCGACAATTTTGTTGACAAGGTAAAAGCAATAATAACGCAAAACAGCGATACGGAGAGTTTAAAGGCCGATATCTCGAATTTTTTTTCGGGATTTGACGGCAAGAGCAATATCTTTGTTTTTGCAGGCGAAAAGCACCCGATAACGATGGATGACGAACTTATCGCGCAGATGAACGACCGCGAAAACGCCTATATAAATGCGCAAAAAAAAACGCCTTGACAGAAACAGCTGCCGAAACAGCTACAGAAACGACCACTTGTGATATATCGGTTTGTTTTCCCGTTGACGGCGAGTATTACATAAGCGATGTTTTCGGAAACCGCACCAACCCCGTGACGGGAAAAGGTGAATTTCACAAAGGCATAGATATTGCCGTTGTTGAAAACACACCCGTTTATGCGGCATTTGACGGCATTGTCGAGAACTGCGGACTATCCGAAAGCTACGGAAACTATATAAAAATAAAAGGCGAAAAATATACCTGCCTTTACGGCCACCTCAACAAGGTGCTTTTAAACAAGGGCGAGAGCGTAAAACGGGGAGAGAAAGCCGCCCTTTCGGGCAGCACGGGACAATCGACGGGCCCTCACCTGCATTTTGAACTGTACGAAGGAGACCAACTTATCGACCCAAGCCCCGTGATCGAAAATATATGTTCACAAAAATAAAAATAAAGCCGTCATTTTTTGTTGTGGCGGCCTTTTGCATTAAAGCGGGTATATTCGGATATTTTTTAACGGTGTTTGCACTTGTGCTTTTGCACGAGTTTTGCCATATATTTACAGCTATGCTGTGGGATATAAAAACCTCGCGTATCACCATAACCCCGATAGGCATTTATGCGGATATGGAAAACCTTGAATATCTGCATATCACAAAACGTATTATTATAGCGCTTTCGGGGCCTGCATTCAATCTGTCTATGTGCCTGTTTCACGGCGGCATACTGAGACAGACAAACCTTGCGATAGCGCTTTTTAACCTTTTGCCGCTGTATCCGCTTGACGGAGGAAAAATTTTCCATTATATCACAAGCTATTTTATCGGTGTGCTGCGCGGCAATATTATCGCGGTAAAACTCAGCATAAGCCTGAGTATTATGCTTATTTGCGCGGGGCTTGTGGAGCTTATACTCTGCCCGCCCAATTTAAGCCTGCTGTGCCTTGGCATATATTTCTACCGCCTTAACAAAGCAAACACGATAAACCTGACCTACACTTTTTATAAAACCGTCATCAACAAAAACGACAACAAAATTATGCCCGTAAGAAGTATCGCCGCAAGCGAAAAAATGGATATAAAGGCCGTACTTTACCGCCTTGGCTGGGATTATTATACTTTGGTATATGTTCGGCACAAAAACGGCATTTCCCCGCTGACCGAGGAAACCATACTGCGCCACATTATGTCAAACGGGATAAAAGGAGACCTCGGCAGCGTAAAATGTTAGTTTTCATCTTTTGCAAACAGGCTTTTTACGGCATATACCGCAAACATCGCCGCTGCCGATATCCCGGCCTTTACAAGCGAATTGATAAAAGACATTATCCATGTAGTTATTGCCGATTCTCTTAACGCTTTATTGTTTTTCACTGTAGTTATAAATGCCTGCATAGACGGTGCAGACACATTTGTCGCATTGCCGTTTATCACCTGCGATACCGATGCCGACTGAGGATTGTACAGCACCGACATTGAATAAAAAATCATTAAAGGCCGTATAATGCCATACCACAACACAATAATGCACACCGCTGCCGATATTACCGCGCGCATAGCCGAACGCGGTGTAAATGCTGCCACAAGGGCACTGATCAAAACAGGCATTATTATACCGAAAGCATAAAAGCCCATTCTTCCTACCGATACCATATTTTTCCTCCCAAAACAAAAACAGGGACCGATCTCTCGGCCCCCTTTAAGTTACTTTGCAAAATATCTTAAAAAGATCAGTCAACTGCTACTACAGTTCTCTTGTTGTAAGAACCACATTCCTTACAAACTCTGTGAGGTCTCATTAAAGCACCGCACTTGCTGCAAGCTACCAATGTAGGTGTAGCGATCTGCCAGCTCTGAGCCTTTCTCTTATCTCTCTTGGACTTTGACATTCTGCCCTTAGGACATATAGACATTTATAACACACCTCCTATAAAAGAATTGATCGTAATTGACCATTGTTTTAATCTTTAAACAGGTCCATAAGACCCTCAAACGCGGGGTTTGAATACGCCCTGTCGCAGCCGCATTCGCCTTTGTTAAGGTTTTGGCCGCATTTAAAGCACAATCCCCTGCAATCATCGGAACATAATGCCTTTAACGGCATTTCCAGCATTACCGCATCTTTTACGGCAGCATCGATATCAAGCGCCTTATCCTCAAAAGAACGATAATCCTTATCTTCGTTTTTGGCATCTGCCGTATTCTCTTCACTGTTTTCATTAATATCGTTTGAATACACTTCGTCAAGCGCACATACGATATTTTTTGAAAAACTTTCAAGGCAGCGGTCACATTTAAGGTTTAAAACCGCCTCTATTTTGCCTTTTACGATATAACCTTCCTCGGTAAAAATGACAGAGCCGCTTGTGTGGGTACTGCACGGCACACCGCCGACGGAAAGTTCGGTATTAAAATCAAACTCTTTCTTGTCGCCAAGAGCAAGTTTTCTAACATCCAAAAGCATAAATACTCCTTGATAAATACGAACCGTTTTTCCGATAAATATTGTGTGTTAAGTAAAACCACTTGACCCTACCCAACAACACATCAAGTATTATTTTAGCATTTAGTTATTGATTTGTCAATATGTATTTTTATTTTTTTCACATTTATCGAAATTAAGCATAAATTGTCACCTATGCAAAACCCACCCCGAAAAACGGGGTGAGTGTTTTTTTATTTTTCTTTCGGTCTGAAAACCATTGCCATAAAAAATGCGGAGATTATCGCGGCGGCAATACCCGCAGCGCCCGCTTTAAGGCCGCCTGTGAGTATACCCATAGCGCCCATTGTGTCTATATCTTCCTTAACGCCCCTTGCAAGCAGATTGCCAAAACCGGGCAGAGGCACCGCAGCGCCCGCGCCCGCAAAGTCGATAAGACGGTCGTACCAGCCAAGGCCGCCCAGAATACAGCCCGCCACCACAAAAAGCACCAGTATCCTTGCGGATGTCAGCTTTGTTTTGTCAAGCAGTATCTGACCTATAACGCAGATAAGGCCGCCTACCGCAAAGGCCCTTAAATATTCCATTTTATCACCTCGTTTTCAACAGCGACGGCATAAGCCGTGCCTAAAATATTTTTACCTTCCTGTATGGAAGTGGGACTCATCAGCGCACCTGTCGGCACAAATAAAATTCTTTTAAGTTCGCCGTTTCTGAGGCGTTTATACAGCATTGCCGCAAACACCGCCGCAGAGCAGGCGCAGCCGCTGCCGCCCGAGTGCGTATCCTGTGAAGCCTTGTCAAAAATTTCAATACCGCAGTCGATATGATTGTCGGCAATATCGATACCTTCCTTTTTAAGCAGCTGCAGCAGCAGTTCTTTGCCGACATAGCCCAGATCGCCCGTCACTATCAGATCGTAGTAGGCCGCATCCCTGACGGTATCTCTTAAATGTGACGAAATACATTCCGCCGCCGCAGGAGCCATAGCAGCACCCATATTGTTTGCATCATTCACGCCGTAATCGGTTATTTTACCCGCCGTAAACGCGGTTATATACGGCGGTCTGTCGGCAGAAGAGACCATTGCGGCACCTGCACCCGTTACGGTGTAGGTCGAAGTCTGCGGCCGCTGATTGCCAAGTTCAAGCGGGAAGCGAAACTGTCGTTCGGCGCTGCAAAAATGGCTTGAAACTTCGGCCGCAACATTTTCCGCCGCACCGCTGTCTATCATTATTGCCGCCAGTGCAAGAGCCTCTCCGAAACTTGCGCAGGCATCGAAAATGCCGAATGTCGGTATTTTAATATCCTTTACGCCGTAATTGGTCCCGCAGCACTGGTTTTGCAGGTCGCCGCCAATGATAAAATCGGGGCGGACACCGCTTTTTTCAAACAGTATTGAAAGATCGTCCTTTACTATCGCGCTTTCTGCGGCCTCCCAGGTCTCCTCGCCCGCCATATTGTCGGTCAATACCCTGTCAAACAACTTGCCGAGCGGACCGTCGCCCTCTTTTGTGCCTACAGTCGATGCTGTCGCCGTTATTGAAACGGGCTTTGAAAACACGACCGTTTCGGCACCTGTCAACTTTGCCATCTACACCACTACCTTCCCGCAAAATAGTATACCATACCCACAATTACCGAGGTAAGCACACCGTAAAGGATAACGGGGCCTGCGATTATAAATATTTTTGAACCGAGACCCAGTATATATCCCTCTTTTTTAAACTCGACCGCAGGTGAGGTGACACTGTTTGAAAAGCCCGTTATGGGCACGACCGAACCTGCACCCGCAAACTTGCCTATTTTGCTGTAAAGACCCATACCCGTAAGCAGGGATGCCGCAACTATAAGCGTGACCGAGGTAAAGGTAGCGGCACTTTTCTCGTCAAGGCCGTAGTTAAGCGCAAAGTTTGTAAGCATCTGCCCGATAACGCAGATAAGGCCGCCCACGGCAAATGCCCTTATACAGTCCTTTAAAAGCGGGCTGTCGGGCGAAGCCTTTTTGACCATTTCGTCATAGCTTTCACTGTTCATAAAAACTCTCCTTTCATAAAAAATCATTCAATAAAAAAACCGGGGATGAAATAATACAGCAGCGAGCCAATAAGCTTGCCGGCAGCCAATGCCGTAATAAAAAATTTCAGCCCCCGTTTCAGGCCGCTGCGGCGCGTAAGCACGGGTATAACATCCAGCACCTCCGCCAGCGAGACCGCAAGACAGCCGTAAAATATCCCCACCATCAGCATAAGCGTTACAACGGCAGGCACGCCTATAGGCAGACTGTAATCCACCATAAGGCAGCTTGCGCCGAATATACCGCCTATGATTATCCCCTCCTCATAAAGCAAAATATATTTTTCGGTTTTGGTTTTCTGCGCAATGCGCGGCACTACGCCGATTATGGCAATAAAGGCAAACACGGCCCCCGCTATGACCAATCCGCCCCCAAAGCCCATTACGCCCAAAGCAAGCATCTTAACCGCCATTTGTTTTCCTCTTTTCGTTAAGCGTATCTATCTGATTATCCGTCACTTCCGCCTCGTAAACGGACATTTCCACCTCTATAGGCGTAGGGTCGCTTGTGATCTTCTTACCCGAAAAATGGTTGAAAAACACAATTATCCCCACCGCAAGCCCTATAGAATACGGCAGGTGTATAACAACGGGGTTTTGAGCGTGCTCCCCGAAAAATATATAATAGTAATTTTCAAAAACTTTCGACATCTGAGCATCGGAATGAAAACTCATTATCGCAGTGGCCGACCCCGCCGCAAGCATAACGGTCACGACAGCCGCCTTTACAAAACTCCACAGCCTGTTCTCCTTTTTGTTCGGATCGTCAAACTCCGCCACGGTATCGATCTCGCCGACATTTACTACCGTATTCCCCGGCAGTGCGGCATTTATTTTTTCTATTATATCTATTATCGATATAAGCTTGCTTTCGGGGCCGTTTATCTGCGTAAGCACAATGTTTTCCACACGTTTTTTAAGGCCGTCGGGCGCAGATATCTCGGCAATATCGCCAATACGCACCTTGCCCGAGACCGCGGCTTTTTTAACGGGTTTAACGTATATCTCCATAAAATCCCCTCTCCACAAAGGCCGAATTTTCCCAAACCTCGGGCTCGCTGCTTTTTAGTGCATAGTAAAACACGCCAAGCAGCGCCGCCGCCATTAATATAAGTAAAAATAAATTGCGTTTTATGCCGTAGTCCTTTTTCATAATGTCCCTTCTCTCATATATACTTTCTGCGTTTATCTTTTCCCGCGGCTATGTATTTATACAGGCAATTTTTAGAGATGACCATCGATAATTTTCTATTTGCTTAATAATTTCTTAATATGCATTAGAAAATTCTAATTTGTAAAATTAATTTTTGATTGATATAATTAAATAAAGAGGTGATAATATGGAAAACAAACCGAGATACCGTCACGAACTTAAATACGAAATAAGTTATTTTGATTATCTTATACTGCGCAGCAGGCTGAAAGCATCTGCGCGTATCACCAAAGACGAATGTCAAAAAATACTTGACGGCACTATCCCCTCAACAAGTGATGCACAGAAAAACAGCAGCGCGCTTATTGATGCATCCGAAATAGATACAAGCGTTATGGGCAGTATGCACAATAATGACAAAGGTATGGGCGAAGGTTTCAAAAACCGCCAAAACACCGAAGGTGAAGATGACCAACGACCAATGCGCCCCGGCGGTATGGCACCGCAAAAAGACGGTACCGAAACACAAAACGGAAATTGGATAACTGTATTGCTAAGCGGTATTGCAATGGCCGCAGCGCCGGTTTTCTCGGTATTATTCAAACGAAGAAAAGTGCATATTTAACACACATATAAAGCTCGGCTTTTTAAAAGTCGGGCTTTTTGTGTGCGCAATTCATAAAATAATTGTATTATACAAAAATTTATGTTATACTGAAAATATAGCTATCAATACCCAATACAAAGGAGCGGCAATATGCTTGATGAAATTTTACTGCGTGTGGAAAAACCCGCACGATATATCGGCAACGAGATAAATATGGTCAAAAAGGATAGTTGGGATATAAACTTTGCTTTTTGTTTCCCCGATGTTTACGAGGTTGGTATGAGTCATCTGGGTATGCAGATACTCTACTATTTTATAAACCGCCGCAAGGATACCTACTGTCAGCGTGTTTTTGCGCCGTGGGTGGATATGGAAGAAATGATGCGAAAGCACGGTATACCTCTGTATGCGCTTGAAACGGGCGAGCCGATAAAAAACTTTGATATAGTGGGCTTTACCCTGCAATATGAAATGAGTTATACAAATATACTTAATATGCTTGACCTTGGCGGTATACCCGTGTTTGCGCGCGACCGCGGCGAAGACGACCCGATCGTTATAGGCGGCGGCCCCTGTGCCTACAACCCCGAACCGCTTGCGGACTTTTTCGATATATTTTATATAGGCGAGGGTGAAGTATACTATGACGAATTTTTGGATATGTACAAGGAACATAAGAAAAACGGCGGTACTCGTGCGGAATTTCTGGAGAAAGTCCTGTCGATACCCTGTATGTATGTGCCCAAATTTTATGATGCAGAGTATAACGACGACGGCACTTTAAAATCTTTTACGCCGAACCACCCGTCTGCGCCAAAGACGATAAAAAAGGCCATTGTAAAGGACCTTGACAAGGTATTTTACCCCGAAAAACAGCTTGTGCCGCTTATAGAGGTAGTACACGACCGCGTCACGCTTGAGGTTTTCCGCGGCTGTATACGCGGCTGTCGTTTTTGCCAGGCGGGTTATATATACCGCCCCGTGCGTGAGAAAAACGCGGACACGCTTATAGAGTGTTCAAAATCACTTGTGGCAAATTCGGGACACGAGGAGATAAGCCTTACAAGCCTTTCTACAAGCGATTATACGCAGTTTGTAAACCTTGCGAACGGACTTCTCGATCTGTATACAAAGGACAAAATAAATATCGCCCTGCCCTCTTTAAGGATAGATGCATTTTCGCTTGATTTAATGGAACGTGTGCAGGAAGTGCGCAAATCAAGCCTTACCTTTGCGCCCGAAGCAGGCACTCAGCGTCTCAGAAACGTTATAAACAAGGGACTTACCGAGGACGATATTTTAAGCGGCGCAGCCCTTGCGTTTTCCGGCGGCTGGAACAGGGTAAAACTGTATTTTATGTGCGGTCTGCCCACCGAAACGGACGAAGACCTGCTGGGCATAGTCGAGCTTTCAAACAAAATTGTGGACAAATATCACGAAATACCAAAGGAAGACCGCCCGCGCCCCGTATCGGTAGTCGCAAGCACTTCCTGTTTTGTGCCCAAACCGTTCACACCTTTCCAGTGGTCGGCGCAAGCCTCGGTATCGGAATTTTTGCGAAAGACAAAGCTTGTCAAAACAAATATGACCAAAAAGCAGGTAAAATACACCTATCACGA
>CAMNCZ010000026.1 GCA_946534775.1 uncultured Eubacteriaceae bacterium | reverse complement strand
TAATTGGCAAAAAACCTGTTTTTTGCCAGAGGGTGTCGCTTAATGCGACACCCTCCTGTGATAGGCAAAACTTATAACGGGCTATAGAATTTAAGGATAATAAAAATCGAATTTTCCTATTGATTTAATGGGAATAATGGTTTATAATCTATTTGTGTCAGGGATAAGAAAATCCTTGCACACCATAAACCTATTTAATATATAGGAAATTGTATCAAAAATATCTTAAAAAGGAGAGAAAGCGAAATGACATTCAAAAAATGGCTGCCAACAGCGGCATCTGTCGCAGCGATATTGATTCAGCTGCTTGTCGTATCAAACGGCACACATCCAAAGGCCGATGCGGATTACTATCTGTATGTAAGCATTGCGGGCGGGGTGATAGCACTGATGTGCGCGCTGGCTTCGCTTGCAAATAAAGGCTTTAACGAAAAATGGAGTTTCAAAGCACCGTTTTGGACCGGTGTTATCGTGTTTTTTGCGGTGCTTGACCTGTTGACCGAAAAATTTTGCATACTTCCCGCCATTTACTTTCCGTCACCGTCAAGAATTTTCGGCGCAATGGTAAATGACAAAGAGCTGCTTATAAAATGCCTCGGCTATTCGGCAAGGCTGCTGCTGACAGGCTTTTTCGGCGGCGCGTTCATCGGCATACTTACGGGCATTGCGGTTGGTTTCAGCAAAGCGGCGGACTACTGGATAAGCCCGATAATAAGGATACTCGGCCCTATCCCCTCAACAGCGTGGATACCGCTGGTACTTATCAGTTTTCCAAGCGCAGTTTCGGCAAGCGCCTTTCTTATTGGCCTTGCGGTATGGTTCCCGACTACGGTTATGACATCAAGCGGCATAAAAAACATTTCAAACAGCCTGTTTGAGGTATCATCGACACTGGGCGCAAGTTATTTTTACAGGATCTTCAAAGTAGGCGTTCCGTCGGCTATGCCAAGTATGTTTATAGGCCTTTTCAACGGTGTTTGTTCATCTTTTATAACACTGATGACGGCGGAGATGATAGGCGCAAAATACGGCATTGGCTGGTATGTGAACTGGCAGAAAGAAATGATGAGTTATTCAAACGTATACGCAGGTCTTATAATTATAGCGGTGCTGTGTTCGCTGCTTATAACCCTGCTTTTTAAGGTAAGAGACAAGGTTCTTGTATGGCAGAAGGGAGTGATAAAATGGTAGGCGAAATTACCGTAAAAGATGTGGTACAGACCTTTATACAGCCCGACGGCAGCACGCTGACGGCACTTAACCACGTCGATTTGGACATAGAAGCAGGCAGCTTTGTATCGTTTATCGGCCCGTCGGGCTGCGGCAAAACTACACTGCTAAGGCTTATTGCAGGCCTTTCAAAACCTACCTCCGGCGAACTATCGCTTGACGGCGAAAAAATTGACGGCCCACATTACGAAAGAGGGTTGGTATTTCAAAACCCGACACTTTTTCCGTGGCTCAGCATTTACGACAATGTTGCTTTCGGGCTGAAAGCAAGAAAAATTTTCAAAGAAAAAAAAGAAGAAGTAAGCGAATATTTAAGCCTTGTCGGCCTTGAGAATTTTGCAAACTCCTACCCGCACCAGCTTTCGGGCGGTATGGCGCAGAGGGCATCGCTTGCCAGGGCACTTATCGGACATCCCAAGGTGCTGCTGCTTGATGAACCACTCGGCGCGCTTGATGCCTTTACCCGTATGAATATGCAGGACGAACTTTTAAGGATAAAAAGCGAAAAAAATATGACTATGGTAATGGTCACTCACGATGTTGACGAGGCGCTGTATTTATCGGACAAAATAGTTGTGATGAGTCCGCGCCCCGCTAAAATAGAGGACATTATAGATGTTAAACTTTTCCGTCCAAGGGCAAGGAACAACCCCGAGTTTTTAAGGCTGCGTTCGCAGATACTCAAAACCCTGCATTATGCGGGCAACGAACCCGATCAGGAATATGTGATTTAAGCTATTTAAACATTAAAACAATATCCAAAGAAAGGAACATAAAAATGAAAAAACAACTTGCAAAACTACTTATTTTAACACTTATTTCCGCAAGCCTTGCGGCCTGTGGAGAGCAGCAGACAGCTGCACCCCAAACGGGGGACGAAACGGCGCAGACAGCCGAAAACGGCGAACCCGCGCAGGACGACTATGTTATAAAAATAGGCTACGGCGGCGGCCTTTGCGAAGCGCCTTTGCACATTGCCGTTGAAAAGGGATTTTTCGACAAAGAGGGCGTTAAGTATGAGCTTGAACGTGTTGACGCGGCCGAGACTGCCTCTGCGGTAGGTTCGGGCAAGATAGAAGCGGGCTTCGGCCTTCTGGGCAAGTTTTTACAGCCTATCGACAACGGCCTGCCAATGAGAGTTACCGCAGGTTTACATACGGGCTGTACAAAGGTACTTGTACCCGGCGATTCCGATATTAAAACCGTTGCCGACCTGAAGGGCAAAAAAATAGGCGTACCCGGTCTTGGCGCGGCGCCTGCGATAATTACAAAACGTTCGCTTGCAAAAGAGGGCATTGATGTTTCCGCCGATAAAGCCGAGGTCGAGTTTGCGGTATTTTCAATGAGTGACCTTCCCTCGGCGCTGCAAAACGGCGCGGTCGATGTGGTTGCAATGAGCGACCCTCAGGGCAGCGTGGCAGAAAACGAGTTTGGTTTAAGATGTATCATAGATACCGCAAAAGATGACGATTACAAGGACGAATACTGCTGCATAAGCTTTGTTACGGATAATATTGCGCAAAACCATCCTCAGGCCGCAAGAAACTTTACAAAAGCCATAATGGAAGCCAGCCTTTGGGTAGAAGCGCATCCCGAGGAAACAGCGCAGATACAGGTAGAAAAATCCTGGGTATCGGGCGATGCAAAGTTCAATGCGGAGGTTTTAAAACAGTACAACTACAAGCCGTCACTTGAAGGCGGTCTGGAAGCGCTTAAACTTTCGGCACCCGCCATAAAGGAACTTGGACTTATACAGGAAAGCACGGATATTGACGAATTTGTCAACAAAACATTTTTAGCTGTTCCCGACCTTACCGACGAGGAAGTTTTTGAGGATTCGGGCGTAACTGCGGAAGAACTTGCCGCAAGAAACGAAGAAACACCAAACGCCTCCGCTTTTTCGGATGTAACACTTGACAAGCTTGAAATAGACGACTGCTGCAAAGAAGATGCAAAAGAAGAGGCAAAAGAAGAAAGCGAAGAAAAAGAATGCTGCAAGCACAAAGAAGAGGTTAAAAAAGACTGCTGCGAGGAGGAAGAAAAATGAGTGAAGAAAAGAAAGTAAGACAATGCCTTACCTGCGCCGATTGTACGCTGAAAAGCTGTATGCATAAAGAAGAGGACAAATATCCGCGTTTTTGCCTTACCGCAAAGGTGGACAAGGAACTCCTTGCAGAGGCAAAGGAACTGTATTTTGACGAGGTAAACCAAAACCTTGCACTTACGGCGGCCGAGATAGAAGGTCAGTTTTACGGCAAATATACCCGCGTTCAGGAAACTGTTGAATTTATCAAACGCTATGGCGCAAAAAAAGTCGGCATAGCTACCTGTGTCGGTCTTTTGCACGAAGCGGGCGTTTTTGCAAAGATACTCAAAAAGAACAATATCGAATATTACGCTGTCGGCTGTAAGATAGGTGCTATCGAAAAATCCGAGATAGGCATACCGCCCGAAAATACCCTTACCAAGGGCGCGCAGTACGAATCTATGTGTAATCCGATAATGCAGGCAAAGATACTCAACCAAAAAAAGACCGATCTTAATATACTTATCGGCCTTTGCGTAGGTCACGATGCGCTGTTTATCAGACATTCCGAGGCACCCACAACAGTACTTGTCGTTAAAGACAGGGTAACGGGCCATAACCCCTGCGTACCGCTTTGGACATACAACGGTTTATACAGTAAAATTTGATAAAAATATGAGAGGGTGTCGCTTAATGCAACACCCTCCACTTTTTTGGGCTATACGGCATTGCCGCGTAGATCTGTCGGTCGTTTTATATTCTGTTTATCTTTTCAAGAAATTTTATCAATTTACCGCCCATCGGCACATTTGCAAGGTCCTCCCTTACAAAGCCCCTGACGGCTATCATACCCACCATATAACCAAACATTGCAAAAACAACTGCGCTAAGTGTTGCTGCCGTATTGCTCGGTATAAGCATATAAACCAGTTTATACGCCGCTATGCAGGCTGCGCCCATAATTATGCTTGCGGCTGTCGGTTTTACCAGCATACCCACATAATCGGGGCTTGCGCCCGTTGCTTTTACAAGCGCACGGAAATTAAGCAGGCTGGCTATCATATAGCAGACAGTTGTACTTATTACCGCACCCGCAACATTTATCTGCGGTATGGCGATAAGAAAATAATTTACGGGTATCTTTGCCAGGCTTCCCCAAAGTGCATTGAACGCGGGGGCATTTACCTTGCCGAGGCCCTGCAAAACACCTGTTGATATCTGACTTAAAGCAAGGAAGATAACGCTGAGTGCACCTATCCTTAAAAGTGAGCCGCCCTCGGGATGATTCGGGAAAAGCATCATAAGTATCTGATTGCCAAGCACCCCCAGCCCCACTGCCGCGGGAATGGATATCATCATTGTAAGGCGCAGTGTAGTGTCTACCTTTGACTGTACGGTATCGTGCTGTTTAAGCGCAAGACTTGCCGCAATACTCGGTATTACCGCAGTTGCGATAGCTGTGGAGATCGCAACGGGCAGCGTTGTAAGCGTAACGTATTTGCCCGTAAGCAGGCCGTAAAGAGCATCCATCTCTTTATCGCTGTATGTGCCTATCGCCGCAAGCCTGTCCTTTACCATTGCCATATCTATAAGGTTGGTCATTGAAAATATCGCTGTACCCGTAATTACGGGAACGGCAATTGTCAAAAGCCTTTTTAAAATCGTCTTTTGGGTCTCTATTTTATAGTTGTCCTTGTCATCGGCAAAATATCTTTTTCTGTAGTTTCTTGTTGCAAAAAACATAAGTGCAAGCGTGACAAGGCCCGCAAATGCGCCTATGCCCGTACCCATTGTACCGCCTGCCGCGCCCCACGCTATAAGGTCGCCCGTCATAGTTTTCATAAGATACCACGCCATAAACACGCTGAATACGGCATTGAATATCTGCTCCACAAGCTGTGACATAGCCGTCGGGAAAGTTGTGCCAAAACCCTGAAAATAGCCGCGGTACACCGCCATTATCGACACTATGAAAACCGTCGGCGCAAGCGTGATTATGCAGTATAAACTTCTCTCGCTTTTTATAAGCATACAAAACTGCCTTGAAAACAAAAGCATCACAAGCATACATATAAAACCAAGCGACGACGCCGTCATCATTGAAACACGAAATATTTTTTTTGCGTTTTTATATTCCCCAAGCGCCAGTTTTTCCGCCACCATACGGCTGATAGCCACGGGCAGACCCGCAGAACTCATAATAAGGAACATATTGTAAAGATAAAAGCCCGCGGAGTAAATACCGTTGCCTTCATCGCCTATCATATCCGTAAGCGGCAGACGGTACAAAAAGCCAAGCACGCGCACCAATAGGCCCGCCGCCGCCAGAATTGCCGCCTGTTTTATAAAACCGCCTTTTTTTTCGGTCTTAGCCAAAACACTACCTCCGATATAAAAATTATACAAAAGCCATAAAATCACTCATATATTATATACAAAATCCGCTTTTTTTTCAATGGTAAAATCCCATTATTTCCAATTTGTAATAAAATCGTAACACAAAAGCCGATAAAAACAAAAAAAGATGCGCCGCAAGACGCATCTTTTAAAGTTTAGCCGTTATCAAACTTCTGCCGTTTTGTTTTTTATCTTCTTTTCTTTTTTGGTTCTGTTAAAGATAGTATCATACAGCATCGGTACCATAATCAGGTTTACTATCATTGCCACAAACAGACCCGCTATCATCAGCGAAGCCATAGGCACAAACAGTGCATCACCGAAAAGGGCAAGGGGCGCAAGACCCAGCACCGTTGTCATAGTACTCATTCGTATAGGACGGAAACGCTGTGCGCCTGCCGTAATGCAGGCCTCCCTTATACCCATACCGTTTGCCACCTCATTATCGATATAGTCCACCAGCACTATCGCATTTGCAAGTACGCAGCCAAGCAGGCTTATGGAGCCGACCATTGCGAAAAACGTAAGTTTCTGACCCGTAAGGTACAAAAACGCAACGCCCGCAAGTGCGCCGAAAGGTATTGAAATAAATACCAAAAGCACTTTTTTGACCGAACTGAACTGGATAAGCAGTATAATAAATATCAAAAACAGCGATACAACGCCCGCTTTTACGATATCTACCGCAAGGTCAAGGAAATCCTTTCTTGCGCCCGTCTGTTCGACTGTAACGCTTTCGGGGATATCGATATCGGCAAGTTCTTTTTCAAGCTGATTTTGCATCTCGAAATAGCTGTAGCTGCTTGCGTTGTAGCAGCCTACCGTTCGTCCGCGCTGACCGTCGATATGGGTGATGCGCGGTATTCTGTTTTTAAGCGATACCGTTGCAAACTGCCTTAACGGGTGTTTTTGCTTGGTTGTCGAAGCCTTTATCTTAAACTCTTTCAGCTGAGTTTCCGTCTTGATATCGCTGTCGATAACTATGGGATATTCCGACCCGCCGTTTTTAAAATACGAAATATCGCGGCCCATCAGCGCAAGGCTCAGTTCGTTTTGTACCTCGGCATTAAACAGGCCTATCGTGTTTAATTTAAGGTCGTCAACATCCACAAAATAATCGTAGGTGGAAAGCTGACCGTAGTTGCCTATGCCCTTTGTGCCTTCCATACCGCTTAATACGTTGTTTATTATACCTTCGGCCTCGTTAAGGTCTTCAATATCATTACCCTTTATGGTAACTTCAACGGGTTTTGTGGTAAGTTTGAAAATATCTATTTCATCTACCAAAATCATACCGCCGCTGACACGCTTGTTTATCTCTGTCTGAAGATAATCGACCATCTGCCAGGTGGCTTTGAATCTGTCGCTTTCGGACAAATCTATTTTTACATAGATATCGCCGACATTATCCGCAGATACCTTTGGCATTATCGCATAGTCATAACGCGGTATACCGCCGCCGATACAGCTTAAATAATACTTTGTTTCGGGCTGCTCGTCAAGTATCTTCTGTATATCCTCAACTATTGCCCTTGTCGCTTTCATATCGTCAACATCGCCGCTTATCTCGATAGTTACAACATCTTTAAAAGCCTTTGGCTTTACCTGGAAATCTATCATAAAAAATGTGCTGCCGCAGATGATCACAAACAGCGCCGCGATCACGATAGTAAGCAGCCTGTACTTGAATGCAAAGCCGAATACTTTGTTGTATGCCCTTACCGCAAGAGGCGCTTTCTCCTCCTTTTTGACAGTGACTTTAAGGAAAAACAGGCTCATAAGCGGTGTTACAAAAATCGATATCAAAAAGCTTGCTATCAGCGAAAAAACAATTACGCACGGGAAAGTAAAACAAAGCTGATGATATGCGCCGGGCAGCGTAAACAGCGATGCAAAGCCCGATATTGTGGTAAGCATAGATATAAAAACGGGTACTATAACACTTTGTGTGCCCTCTATTACCGCCGTTTTTCTCTCAACGCCCGCATCAAGTTTTTTCTGTATGGAGTCGCTTACAACAATGGCGTTATCCACCAGCATACCCAGCACAACTATAAGTCCGCAAAGCGAAACAAACTGTATATCCACTTTAAAAATATACATACATATAAAGTTTGCAAATATCGCAAGCGGTATGGCAAAACTTACAACAAACGCGTTGTTGCGGTTCATACCGACCATAATTACCAGTATTACCAGCACTACCGATTCAACAAGGTTTATAACAAAATCATTTACGGATTTTTCAACATCCTCCTGCTGAAGTGCGATAGGCGCAAACGAAATACTTTCGGGCAGTGTCTTTGTATATTCCTCAACGGCCGCGTTTACCCTTTTGCCGACATCAACGCTGTTTAAGCCTTCCTCAAAATAAACGCCTATAACAGTTGCATTTTGGTTATTCAGTATAAAATATTCCTCATCATCGGGAAGTTTTATGCTGACATCCGCTATATCTTTAAGCGTGGTAACAACACCGTCACTGCTTATATCAATAACCAGATCTTCAATATCTTTAAGGCTTTCAAAACGACAGCTTGTGGTGACGTCTATCTCCTCACCGTCAACTTTTATGCTGCCTGTGGGGATGGCACTGTTTTGGTTTTGTATAACAGCCGCCACTTCCGCCATAGAAACGTTTTGGTCGTTAAGTTTTGACGAATCCACGGTGATATGTACCTCGGATTTAAGGTCACCGAACAATTTTACTTTTCTTACGCCCTTTACCTTGCGCAGTATGTCCGCCGCTTCCTCGCAGCGCTGAGAAAGTTCGTCGTTTGAGATATTTTC